>JAQGPC010000044.1 GCA_028293285.1 Pedosphaera sp. | reverse complement strand
CCCTGCTTGTTCGAATGCGTGCCGATGCCCCAGCAATAATTCAGATCGTAACCCTTCGCCGTAAGCGCCGCCACCAGGAGGATCCACCACCTTTCCTAAAACCGGGAAAATCCTTTTAGAAAACAATTCAAAGCTAAGCCTGCCTCAAAATTCGATGAAAGGTTGACGAAAAGGGGTCGGTCCTTAGTATTGACACTTCTCCCCCTTAGCCAATCAATTTGTGTGGCACCCGAAATGAGCTGAAAGATTCGAACCCACGGTTCGATTCCCTTCACCCATTCCAAGTTCCGCCCGAGGCAAGAACTCCCACTTCGCTTCCACCGGAACCAACAACCTGCGGTTGCTGTCATTCATCGGATCGTCCGGGCGGGGATAATCGCGCCAGAGCCACCGCAACATTTCCGGCATTATTGCGCCGCCTTGCTTGTTGGAATGCGTGCCGATGCCCCTAGCAATAATTCGGATCGCAACCTATCACGGTGAGTGCCGCCGCCAATCTATTGAACTGGGTAACTTGGCCAAGGAGTATACATAACCAAGCTTCCGGATTAGATTGCGAAGGGGCAATCATGAAAGCAATGGAGGAGCAATCATGAAAGCAATTTATCTGGATAAAAAAAACGGTCACAAATCGCTAATTCTGGGTGACATACCGCAACCGTACCCGCAGGAAGGTGAGGCGTTGATCAAAGTCCATGCGACCGCCATCATGCCCACCGAATTTCGATGGATTCCCACCTTTAATACTCCGACTGGCAAACCGCGCCCCTTTCCAATCGTGTTAAGCCACGAGTTTTCAGGAACGATCGCAGCACTGGGTGCCGGTGTCACGGGTTTTAAGGTCGGTGAATCAGTGTACGGGCTCAACGACTGGTTTACGAACGGTGCGCAGGCAGAATACTGCGTTGCACCTGCAACGGCATTGTCTCACAAGCCAGAATCACTCGATCACATTCAGTCGGCCGTGACCCCGATTTCCGCACTGACCGCCTGGCAGGGGATTTTTGAGAAACTGAAACTGCAACGTGGCCAGAGCATTCTGATCCATGGTGGAGCGGGAGCGGTTGGCACCTTTGTCGTGCAATTGGCTCATCAGTCCGGTGCGCATGTCATCGCTACGGCCTCCTCTGCAAGCATGGACTTCGTTCGTACATTGGGCGCCGATGAGGTAATCGACTACCAAAATACGCAATTTGAAGATGTTGTGCAGGATGTGGCCACCGTATTCGACGGTGTGGGTGGTGACACATTGCAACGCTCATGGAGCGTCCTCAAGCCAGGCGGGAAGCTCGTCACAATTGCAACAGAAAGCGAAGGTGCGACTGATCAACGCACCCGCGACGCGTTCATGCTCGTTCGCGCGGATGGTTCGCAATTGACGGAGATCGCCGAATTGATTGATGCGGGCGAACTCCAGGTTTTTGTCGCCGGAGTTTTCCCATTGGCCGGAGCGCGTGAAGCCTACGACCGGGCTCAGAAAGGCAAACTGCGCGGAAAAATCGCCCTGCGTGTTATGGAATAAATGCCCCTTTTCAAAAGAGAGACAAATCATCAACAAACATTACTTACAAAAAGATAAACCATGATTACTTCAAACAAACAATTGAAGCGGATTGTAGCTTTAGGAGCCTTGCTGGCAGCCAGTATGGTCCAGGGAGTGGCAGACGAACAGAAAGCAGGCGCGGACGTAGTAAAGCCCATACGTTCGGAGAAGCTCCCAAACGTGCCCGGCAAGACTCTGACCGCCGTTACCGTGAATTATGCGCCCGGGGCTAAATCAAGCCCACATCACCACGCAGGAAGTGTCTTCGCTTATGTTCTCTCCGGCGCAATCAAATCAGAAAATTCAGCGACCGGACCAGCCAGGGTTTACAAGGCTGGTGAAACTTTCTTCGAACCGCCCGGCAGCCAGCATCTTATCAGCGAGAATGCGAGTGCAACCGAACCGGCAAGCATGCTCGCTGTTTTCATCGCCGATGATGGCGCACAATTAACAACTTTCGGCTCCGGATCTCCCACGCCCATGCCAACGAAATAAACGCCAGCCGAACTCGTTGACGCGCTTAACCTTGTTTTTGGCATACGCAACTGGAACCGAGACAACCAACCCCCATCCCGAAAAGGGGTCGAAAAAGGGGTCGGTCCCAAGTATTTATACTCTTTCCCCTTTTCTCTGTGCCCAGTAAAGGCGGTTGTTGAGGTAAGTCCGCGTGCGCATGTGCAGGCGTTGGGTGATCCATTTTAACGTGACGGTCGTTTCCTTTCGCAAACGGGCCGCCAGGCGCACTTTACGGGGAACACCCTTCGCGATAGTTTTTAAGGTCCTTTTCCTGCCAGCGCAGGCGCTTCATTTCCCGGGCCACGATGCCATCGGCTTTCTCCATCCTCCATCCGCACCGCCTCCTGTCTTCCTGCTTGATTCCCCTCACCGCTTTCTGATGAAATCCGTGTGAATCTCAGCGTCCACCGAAACGTCATTATTTCTGGCGCGCCAGGTGTTGGCGATTGCGCGACTTATACTAAATGAACAACAACTCACTCATTTCCCGACGCGAGGCAATTCGCCGCACGATCCTTTTCAGTGCCAGCAGTCTATTGACGCTCCGCACCCTGCCCGCCCTGGCGACCACTGCGCCCGCCACTTCATTTGCGGACGAAGGTATTGATTTGCTCGCCTTGGGAGATTACGGCTCCGGCAATGCCAGCCAGACCGCCGTGGCAAAACAGATGGCCACTTTCGCGAAGAGACTGAATAAGCCGCTAAACAGCGTCCTCGCCCTGGGAGACAATTTCTATGGCAGGTTGGAAATGGAACGCTTTAGTCGCCATTTCGAAGACATATATTCCAGGAAAGAATTGAATTGCCCGTTTTACGCCTGCCTGGGCAATCACGACTACGGCCCATTATACGATTCCAAACAAGGCCGCAGCAAAGCACAGATTCAATTGGACTACGCGGCGCAAAATCCCGCCTCCCGATGGAAAATGCCAAACCGATGGTACTCCGTGGAACTGCCGAACCCGGCTAATCCTTTGGTGAAAATCATTTTCCTGGACGGCAACATGTCTGACTGGGGATTGACGCCGCAGGAGAAAATTGATCAGCGCAAATTCTTGAAGACGGAACTTCAAAAAGAAACGAAAGCGCCCTGGCGCTGGATCATTAGTCACTATCCGCTGTTCACGGAAACCGCCAAACGGTCGGATAACGAACGTTTGATCAAGGAGTGGGCCGGCAACTTGGAATCGAACAACATTTCGTTTTATCTGTCAGGCCACGATCACAATCTGCAGCATCTGCAGGTGGAAGGTTATCAGACGAGTTTTATTGTCACCGGCGCCGGCGGGGCGGGCCTTTACGACGTGAAAGAATCCAAACGTGGGTATACTGAAAAAATTCTCGGCTTCACCCACCTGCATGTGGGCAAAAAAGCGGTCACCGTTCAGTTCATCAACAGCGAGGGACAATGCCTTCATGCCTTCCGCCGCGCTTTGGATGGCAAGATTCAGGTGATCAAAAACGCCTGACTCCGCTTCCGCTTCCCAGCGCATCTCACGCAATCTGTTTCCCCGGATCATTTCGCCGGAGCCCACGCGTAAAGGTAAAGGTAAAGGGGTCGGTCCCTAGTATTTACACTCGCGCTCTTTTCTTTGGCGTCGATCTACTTCGCTTCCACCGACCCCAACAACTTGCGATTGCCGTCATTCATCGGATCATCCGGACGGGGATAATCGCGCCGGAGCCATCGCAACATTTCCGGCATCATTGCGCCGCCTTGCTTGTTCGAATACGTGCCGATGCATCGACTTCAGTAATCGCACTTAGTTTCGGCTGCATTGTTGTTGCAACGACTCTGAATAAATGAGAACTCGGTTACTTAAGCATTAGTCGGTGGGTGCGTGAGTTTCCTCCCCATTGCGATCGCCATCCTGATCGTATTGATTAGAACTCCATAAATGCAGGTACATGCCCAACGGCATGTGCAAGGCCGTGCGGTCATATGCCCATGAAAACGGTTTGTAAAACGCGATTACCGCTTCACAGGTTGTGATCCTTAAAAAACCTCTTCCGTCCAACATCGCGACAGGTCCGGCGCTTAAAAAATAAACGAAAAGTGGGGCGAACAGCCACCCAATCAAGCGCCACCAGTTAAATGTCCGTTTATTGTAAAGGGATCGGTCCTCAGTATTTACACTCATTTCGTTTTCGTTGAGCCCAGTAAAGGTGGTTGGTGACATGGCTCCAAATGCCATATGCAGATGTTGCGTTCAACCATGAAAGTTTCCTGACCGGACTCCTCTAGGTTTAAGAAACAGAAGCCAAAAATCCGAAGCGGCTATCTTTTGCTTTTCATATAATCGAATAAACCCATCAAAATGAATCCTACACCGATGGGAATCCAGTAAATCCATTTCTTTTTCTTAGCAGGCTCTGCTCGCCGAAAGTAATAAGCCAGGTAAAAAGAAATGAATCCAGTGATAATCTCGAGAATATACATGAATAGCTTAAGTTTATTTTATTTGTGCTGGTTGGAAAAGCTGCAATTGAATCAATTCGATTCTCTTCACCCGCTTCAAGTTCCGCCCGAAGCAGGAACTCCTACTTCGCTTCCACCGGCCCTAACAACTTCCGATTGCTGTCGTTCATCGGATCATCCGTCCGCGGATAATCGCGCCAGAGCCACCGCAACATTTCCGGCATCATCGCGCCGCCCTGCTTGTTCGAATGTGTGCCAATGCCCCAGCAATAATTCACATCATAACCTTTCGTAGTGAGGGCCGCCGCCATTTTTATATTCTGCGCATGCCAATCCCATTTCGGATCGTAATCACCATCTCCCTTGCGACCGCGTCCGCGATTATCGTTCAGACCGTCCTGTAGGAAAATACGGATCGGCTTCCGTTCGGTCTGGCTGACGAGGTCGGGATAAACATGGCCGCCCCGGATACTTGTGAAACTTCCGATGGTGCTGATGACCTTGCGAAATTGGTCCGGACGCTGCCAGGCAACGGTAAACGCGCAGATCGCGCCGGAACTCGCGCCCGCGATGGCGCGGTCATCGGGATTCTTGGAAATCTTGTAATCCTTTTCGAGCGTCGGCAGCAGCTCCGAAACGATCATCGACGCGTAACGATCGTCAAGTTTGTTGTATTCATCGCCCCGGTTGTTGATGGTGTCACCCCAATTGGTCGACGAGGCTTCCTGCTGTGCGGGCGTGTGGCCCGGATTGATAAAGACACCGATGGTCACCGGCATTTCGCGACGATAGATGAGATTGTCGAAGACATTCGGGATGCGATAATCGCCATTGGTGCTCACGAACGCGTGGCCATCCTGGAAAACCATCAGGCAGGCCGGTTTCGTCGCGTCGTATTGTGCCGGAACGTAAACCCAGTAATGACGCGTTGTATTGGTGAACACCTGGCTCGCCAGGGTGAGCGGGCCAATGACCCGCCCGTGCGGCACCTTGTCATGCGGCAGGGAATCCGGTCCAAGCACATAAAAATCATCCATCGGCGCGGCGGACACAACCGACGCGGCGAGCAGCAACCCGGCCAGCGCGGCAAAGAAACGCTGGACGCCCGCTTTACTCCATGTGCAGAAACTGGCTTTCATATTAGCTTGGTAATTGTTGCTCTCCGGTTTTTCAGGTTCAGTTCGGAACCCTTGTTGGAGGTCGCGAAAAGCGTCCTCCGTCTTATTCGACCTTATTTACCTGATAAGTTATCAACGCCGAGACAAAGCGCTCGTTCTGCGTGTTTTGCTCGCCCGAATAGCGTAAAAAATACTGGTAATTTTGATTGTCCATCTGGTAGTAACGGGGGTCAACACTGCTCGAAGTGACCGTGACGACAGAGCCGGCGCTGGCGCCAGTCGATGCGGTGGCGATAAGCTGCGCCGTATTACCTGAATAACCGGTCGAATCCGAGCGGAATAATTCGACAACGCTGAACATACTGCCACCGTTCTTAATGAGACGCGCCTTTAAACTCGTAACAATCGCACCATTGGGAAGATTCACCGGCGCGATAAAATACGCCACATTGCCTGCCGTTCCGCCCTCCGCCCAGAGCGAGCCCAAGCCGTTGATGGTCGCACTCGAAAATCCATCGTCAATTCTGCCGTGGTAAACCTGGGAGTCGGCGGAAATAAGCGCGGCGTTCGGGATCGTCAGATAACGCGTCTTCGCAGTTCTGAATGCATATTCCTCGCCGCCCGGAATTGCGATGCCGCCCTGAACTTCCAGCTTTGGATTAGCCAATTGAGAAGAGTTAATAAGAATTGGGTTAGATGCGTCATTGAAGGGTACCCTGCCGATGCCGACTCGGTTGTACGTCGTGTTGATCTGGTTTGCCCCGACCGTTAAACCGTCTGTGGGCAAAGTAAGCGCGCCGGTCAATGTCAGCGCACTGCCGTTGTTCAGCACCACCGAAGGCGGAAGTTGCGCCGTGGCGATGGTGTCAGTGATGTTCGTGCCCGAGACAGAATTGGCCGTGGCGGCGGTAGTGGCAGTACTGGCGCTCGTCGCGGTTGCCGCATGGACCGCCTGGATGGCATAAGGCGAGGAAGTCACCGGTTGCAGTGGCGTGAGCAGGGCAAACGCGCCGCTATAGCCATTGGTTCGGATGCCGATTTGAAGCCAGCGGGCATTCCCATCGAAAATGCCTGCGCCGAAATCCAATTGCGCGGTGAACAAGCCATTGCTAACGGTCGTGGCGGCATTCGTCACCGGGACACCCACGACGCTGCCGTTGGTTCCCGCGTCATAGACGGTGAATTGCAAATCGAAAGTTCCACTGGCGGCGAGCCCGTTATTTTTCAACTGGCCTTGATACGTAAAGGCTGTGCCTTGGGCAAAAGCAGAGGTAACGGCAATGAAAAGGTGCAGGGCAATACAACAAAGAACGCATTTGGATTTCATGGCTGGATTGGCGAAACGGGTTTTTTAAGTTCTAATATGAAAATGTCAAAATCCGCGGCTATTCGCCCCTGGAAATCGAATTTTCAAGCGTATTCTAAATAAAAAGGTCGGGGCTTCAAGCAAAAGAAGCCCAAGCCTTCGCCTCCACCCGTTCCACTTTATTTTCCGATCTTAATCATAATCCTAATCTTAATCTCCATTCCTGCTGTTTCGACCAATAAGCCCGTTACGAGCGACATGTTTACAAAATTTTCCTCCTGTTCGTCCTCGCTTAAATTTCACCGCTCCATTCATTTTTATCGCCCTGAATATCCCGTCCGCATTATCGTCGGGGAATCATGCAGCAAGAAAATTTCGGTTCCCTCAAAATGACACGGCGGCGATTGCTCGGTTCGGCCGCCCGGCTTGCGGCCCTCGCTGCTGCGGCCTCGATTTTGCCGCCTAGCGTGCGGCGTACGTTGGCCCAGGATGCCCCGCGCCCCGGCTCGTTACGCGACATTAAACATGTCGTCCTGTTGATGCAGGAAAATCGCTCCTTCGACCATTATTTCGGCACCATGGCCGGCGTGCGCGGCTTTGATGATCCCAACGCCCTCAAATTGCCCAATGGCCAGTCGGTATTTCACCAGCCCGATGCGAAGAATCCCAACGGCTACCTGCTTCCTTTTCATCTCGACACCCGGAAAACAAACGCGCAAAAGCATCCCTCCACCAATCATTCATTCGGCGTTCAACATGCCTCCTGGAATGGCGGCAAAATGGACAACTGGCTCGCCGCACATCGCCAGGCCGACGGTGTCAAGGCGCCCTACGTCATGGGTTACCACACGCGGGCGGATATTCCCTTCCAGTTCGCGTTGGCCGAGGCGTTCACCATTTGCGACGGTTATTTTTGTTCCGTGATGGGACCAACCTGGCCGAATCGCATGTACTGGATGACCGGCACAATTGATCCCTCCGGCCTGCAGGGCGGCCCGCTGCTTAAAAATAAAACCGTTCGCGGCGGATTTCATTGGACCACTTATCCGGAGCGATTGGAAAAGGCCGGGATAAGTTGGAAGGTTTATAACCAGCCCAGCAGCCACGATACCGAACATAAACCTTTCAATCTACTGCCACATTTTACCGCCTATCAAAAAGCGCTGCCCGGTTCACCGCTCTACAAAAAAGCCCTGTCTCCCGACGCGCCCGATCAATTTGAACAAGACGCGCGCAATGACAAACTGCCTGCCGTTTCCTGGTTGATGCCCACCAGCACGGAATCCGAGCATCCCGATCACATGCCCGCAGCCGGGGCCGCCTTTGTCGCCAGAAAAATCGAAGCTCTCGCCGCCAATCCCGAAGTGTGGGCCAAGACCGTGTTCATTCTTAATTACGACGAAAACGACGGCCTGTTCGATCACGTCGCCCCACCCGTGCCGCCGAAAGACACCCCGGGCGAATTTGTCAGCCACGTTCCCATCGGCGGCGGCTTCCGGGTTCCGTGCGTGATTGTTTCGCCATGGACAGCGGGTGGCTGGGTCTGCAGTCAGCCATTCGACCACACCTCGGTCCTCCAATTCGTGGAAAAAATTACCGGCGTCACCGAGCCCAACATCACCCCTTGGCGACGCAAAACATTCGGGGACATGACCGCCGCATTCCGGTTTTCCGAAAGCAAATCGGCTCCACCGAAATTGCCCGAAACTCTCAAACAACTTGAGCTGGCCCGCCGTGGAGCAGCCGCTCTGCCTCCGCCGCAACTCCCTACTACCCGTCAGGCCCCACCCACCCAGGAAAAAGGCCGTCGCAAACGCGTGCCGGAAGCCTGAACCCTTTGGCACCATCATCCGCGTCCAGAAATGATTCCACTATCTCGCCGTTTCAGTTCGTGCTTGCTCGCGCTTTGCCTCCTGCCGCTTTGCTCGCGGGCGGAGCCGACCAACGATTTGATTGCCCGCGCGACTGCCGCAATCCAAGTCGCCACCCCGCGCGCCCAGGCCGATCCTTCCCATCCCATTTTTCACGTCACTGCCCCGGCGCAATGGATCAACGATCCGAACGGCCCGATTTATTACAAAGGCTATTACCACCTCTTCTATCAACTCTATCCTTTCAGCGATCAGGGCGGGCCCAAATATTGGGGCCACGTTCGCAGTCACGATCTGGCGAAATGGAAACCGTTGCCCATCGCGCTCGCCCCATCCGGCGACCTCGGCGAAGCAGAGGTATGGTCCGGTTGCTGCACCATCAATGGCCAGGGCAAGCCGATGATTTTTTACACCAGCATTGCCCCCGGAAAATCCGCTCTGACTCATGCCGAGCAATGGGCTGCCATCGGCGATGACGATTTGCTCACGTGGCAAAAGTCCCCAGCCAATCCGGTGCTGTCCGAAACATTGCATGGCGAAAAGAAAATTTATGACTGGCGCGACCCTTTTATTTTTCGTGACAAGCAGCGAACGTTCATGGTCACTGGCGGCAATCTGAACGAGGCGAAAGGTGGGCAAGCCGTCGTGAATATTTACGAAGCGGAAAATCCCGCTCTGACCCAATGGAAATATCGCGACGTTCTCTTCACGCTCCCTGATGCCAAGGCGCGCACTGCTGAGTGTCCCAACTTTTTCAAGCTCGGCAATCGTTGGGTGCTCTTCGTCTCGCCGTACGGCAAGGTGAACTATTACGTCGGTGATTTTGATCCGGAGACTTGCCGCTTTCAGGCGCGCACGCGCGGACTGCTTGATGTTGGGCCAAATTTTTATGCGCCGAACACCATGCAACTTTCCGATGGCCGCCGACTGGTCTGGGGCTGGGTGAATGGTTTTCCCAATGGACTCGGTTGGAACGGCTGCCTGTCATTGCCGCGGCAATTGAGCTTGTCCAGTGACGGGCAACTGCGGCAAACCCCCGCGCCGCAATTAACCAAGCTGCGCGGCAAGCCGGTTAAACTGCGAAATGTCTCAGTGTCGAGCGAAGCCGCAACTCTGGCATTGCCAAAAACGAACACGCTGGAAATTCAAGCCGACATCGATTTGAAGACAGCCGATAGCATCACCGTCACAATCAAAAGCGGAACCAAGAATGCGCAACCCATCGTCATGAACTTCAGCCGTTCTGAATTCAAAATGACCGGCGCTGAAGCCCCGCTTTCGTTGGACAAAAAGAAGCCGCATCTCAACTTGCGCATTTTCATTGATCGTTCCGTGCTGGAAGTTTTTGCCAACGAAACGGCATGCGCCACCAAAGTCATTTCTCCGCTGGACGCCAACGCCACCCTCGAAATCTGCGCGCAAGGAAATGCCGCTCAGGCAAACCTTGTCGAAGCGTGGCCCATGAAAACGATTTGGTGATTGCCATTGCCCCGCTATTTTTACTCCATGTGCGCGTCCGCCAAACTACTGTTTGTCAGCTCGGCGGACTAACAACTTTCCAGTTTTGTCGAATGTTAGCTCCTTCACACTCCAATCGTTACTGGGAAGGCGGATGGCTGTCGGGTGGAACGCCGTGCTTGGCCAAATAGTCTTCCATCTCCTTATTCTCCTGCTCGTCTATTTCCTTCCAGTATTGCTTTACAGCCTCGCGGTTCTGAGAATCGAGCACCACCTTCCCATCCTTATCGATGAGTCCCATCGGCTGAAGCTCCAGTATTCTTTCAAACGGTTTTCCGGCAGCGAATGCTTCTATGGTGGCTATGGTAATATCTTTGAATTCCTTCCGTGCTTCGTCTTGCCGCTCGTATCCCATTTCTTCGTCTCCGACAATTTCAATCCTATCGCCTGCCCATCGGCCCAACATATCCGGTGGATTGCTACCATATCCTTCCGGGTTGATTAGCAACCAGCTCATGAAAGATGGTATCAGCCCGAAAGTCATAGCCCCGATCTTTGTACCGAAGCCAAGTTGGTCGAAGTCAAGGAACTCCTTTTTATCGAGATTGATAATAATGTATTCGATACCCATAGTGTTGCCGCACCTCCAAGTTCCACGACTCAATCCACGAAGGCAACTGCTTTCAATGTGACCTTTTCGGTGCGACGCTCACACTTTCCTCCTCTGCACGGCAAGCCGGACTACTTTTGGAAGCAAGGTGCAGGCAATTAGTTTTCTCACGTTCCCCGTTCCAAAAAAGGATAATCAACATAACCCTTCGGTCCCGGCGCATAAAACGTCGTTGGGTCCGGCGCATTGAGCGGTGCGTTCAGGCGAAAACGTTCCGGCAGGTCCGGATTCGCGATGAACGGCACGCCGAAAGCAACGGCGTCCGCCTCCCCCGCCGCCAGCACCTGCTCTGCGGTTGTCTGCGTGAATTTTTCATTGGCGATATAACTTCCGCCAAACGCCGCTTTCAATTCCGGCCCGATACGCTTTTCACCCAGCGATTCCCGGGCGCAGATAAAAGCCAGTCGCCGTTTGCCCAGTTCTCGCGCCACATATCCAAACGTGGCCGCAAGATTCGAATCGCCCATATCATGAACATCGCCCCGCGGAGCAAGATGCATTCCTACCCGATCCGCGCCCCAAACGGAAATCACCGCATCGGTAACTTCAAGCATCAGGCGGGCTCGATTCTCAATCGGACCGCCATACCTGTCGGTGCGCTGATTGGATTTGTCCTGTAGAAATTGATCCAGCAAGTAGCCATTGGCTCCATGAATTTCCACGCCATCGAAACCGGCCAATTGCGCATTCACCGCGCCTTGGCGATAAGCCTCAATAACGCCCGGGATCTCTGCCAACTCCAGCGCGCGTGGCGTAACAAACGATTTCAATGGCCGCACCAAACTCACATGCCCTGCCGGTGCGATGGCGCTCGGCGCCACTGGCAGTGCGCCATCCAAAAACATCGGATCTGAAATACGTCCGACATGCCACAGTTGCAGCAAAATGCGGCCGCCTGCATTATGAACCGACTGCGTGATTAATTTCCAGCCTGCCACCTGCGCTGGCGACCAGACTCCCGGCGTATCCGCATAACCCACTCCCATCGGCGTGACCGAAGTCGCTTCGGAAATGATCAGCCCGGCTGAAGCACGCTGGGTGTAGTATTCAGCCATTAAGGCGTTGGGCATACGTTCGGCTCCGGCCCGCGATCGGGTTAGCGGGGCCATGAGGATGCGATTGGGAAGATTCCAAGCGCCGATTTTGATCGAATCAAATAAAGTTGGCACAATGATTTTTAATGAACTGCTGGTTCGAACTGTTTGTTTTATATCAGCCCTTTCATCATACGCCTCCCAAAGAGAGAATCAAGAAGTTGGAAATGAAAACCAACGCCTCCGGGTTAAGTAGGTAGCTTACCCCCTTGCACTGAGGTAAAAGAAAATTAAGTTGGTTTAAACAATTATAAAAACACCGGCACGTTCATGGTCGTGCTTAAGAGTTAAGCGGCGCTTTTTTATTGGATAACATGAAGCTCATCCAGATTCTGCTTCCCCTCGAAGATAATGAAGGAAAGAAGTTTCCTTCAGAATTTTTTGCCAATCTTAATAAAAGTCTCGTTGAAAAATTTGGCGGTTTGACGGCCCACCTGCAATCTCCCGCCACCGGCTTGTGGGCAACCCCTGATGAAGATATTGCCCACGACCAAATAATAATCTTTGAGATTATGACCGAAGAATTGGATAAAGCGTGGTGGCGCAATTTACGAAAAGAGTTGGAAACTCAGCTCCGGCAGCGATTGATTATAATAAGAGTTCACACCGTTGAAAATATTTAATGAGCGAACCCAGCGTATCAACTGAGCGTCTCCAGCCAAAACCTGTTTTAACCAGAGAGGAGCGCCGGGCCAGACGCGAGCTGCGCCGGGAAAAACAGCGGGAAGCTAATATAAGCCGCGCCGCCAAAATGCACACGTTGCGGGTTGCTTACGAAAAAGAAAATAAATCCATTGCAGCCAAAAAAACAAAAATAAAAGAACGGCAATTCTTCATCGGTTGTTCCGGATGGTTCTATTGGCATTGGCGGGGCGGATTCTATCCAGCAGAACTATCCACCAGCAAATGGTTCAGCCATTACGCAAAGAAATTCAAAACCGTGGAGCTGAATGCGCCCTTTTATTCCTGGCCCACCCTCGCCACGGTGGAAAGCTGGAAGCGGCAGGCCGTTTCCAAAGATTTTGTTTATACGGTCAAAGTTTGCGAACTTATCACCCACATAAAACGCTTCAAAGGCACCAAGGAATCAATCCGGGATTTTGGTTTAATCGCTGATCTGCTTGGCCCGCGAATGGGATGCTTTTTATTTCAACTGCCGCCGAGCTTTCATTATACCCCGGCGCGGCTGAAATCCATTTTAGGCCAGCTTGATCCTGCGCGCAGAAACGTGGTGGAATTTCGTCACCGATCCTGGTGGAATAAAAAGGTGTTTAAAGCCTTCCGTGAAAAAGACGTCATTTTTTGTTCGTGCAGTGGCCCCCGACTTCCCGATGACCTGGTAAAAACGGCGGATGACATCTACATCCGCTTTCACGGCATCAAACAATGGTATCGCCATGATTACAGCCTCGAGGAATTACAGGAGTGGGCCAAAAAAATTCGGCGGAGCAAAGCCAACCGCGTATGGGCTTATTTTAATAATGACCGAAATTGTTACGCGATCAAGAACGCCTTGGAATTGCTTAAACAATTAAAATTAGCCCGCGCTTAATTGTCGTTCCGCCCAGCTTCAAACCAGCCATTCAATTCCTCTCAGCCCGCCCAATCATTAAAGGTCGCTCCTTGGAATTGTCCCGAAACCCTCTTCCATAAAGAGCGACCCCTGTGCCTCTTTATTTAATGAGCATGAGCGACATGTCGTTCTGAGCGCGTTGCCTTTTTATGCTCTTCCCGTCGCGGAGAACTCTTTCGTCTGGCGCCTGGATGCAGAATCACCTTGGTCCAACCCTTTTCGCGGGCATCGAAATGTTTGTAGCCGTCCGCCGCCTCGTCCAGAGGAAGTTCATGTGAAACAATCCATGAAGGCTTGGCCCGATCCTCGTGAATGAGATCGCGCAGGTAGCGGTTGTAAGCTTTCACATTCGCCTGCCCCGTTCCCATGTGCTGTCCTTTCTCAAAGAACTTCCCAAAATCAAAGGCTATTTTGCCCTTTTTAGCCAGTTCATCTGCCGCGCCCGGATCTTCCGGGACAAAGACGCCGACCACCCCGATTCCACCCGTGGGCCGCACTGATTTTACCAGGTCGTTCATGGTCATGTTCGGAATTTCATGTCCGGCGGGGTCATGACATTGATAGCCGACGCACTCGCAACCGCAATCAGCGCCTTCGCCATCAGTGAGTTCCAACACTTTTTCGACATGGGATTCCTTCGAGTCATCAATCGGAATGGCGCCGATCTGCTCGGCCAACCGCAGCCGGTCGGGATGCCGATCAATGATGATGACTTTGCCCGCGCCCTTGATCATCGCGGAATGAGCGGCCATCAGGCCGACTGGTCCGCACCCGTAAATCACCACAGATTCACCCGGCTTCAGACCGGCGAGTTCGGTCGCGTGCCAGCCGGTCGGAAAAATATCAGACAACATGACGTAATCCGTTTCCTTCTCCTTCGCGTCTTCGGGCAGCTTCAGACAATTGAAATCACCGTAAGGCACCCGTAAATATTCGGCCTGACCACCATTATAAGGTCCCATTCCGGCATAGCCATAAGCCGCGCCGGCATTGCCAGGATTCGCCGTCAGGCAAAAGCCCGTCAATCCACGTTCGCAATTTTTGCAATGACCGCAACTGATGTTGAACGGCAGGCAAACCATGTCCCCCACCTTGACACTTTCCACGGCTTTCCCTACCTCAACTACTTCGCCAAGATTTTCGTGGCCGAGCACCTTGCCGGTTTCAACATTGGTCCGGCCTTCATACATATGCAGGTCGGAACCACAGATATTAGTACTGGTGATCTTCACCAATACATCCGTGGGCTTTTCGATTTTTGCGTCTGGAACTTCCTGGATTTGGACATCTCGCGGTCCATTGTAAACGAGCGCTTTCATTTTTTCTCCTGGTTCAGTGTTGAATTTTATTTATCTGCAAATTTACGGATGGAATTCTAAATGGAATTAAAAACCCGTAGCTAATTCAACTTGGCCCCTCCCGCGTCTCGCGCTATGGGGACATTGCCCGATTAAACAGGTTTCTCCGTGGCATTTACATTTCTCCTCTTCAACTGATTAGTTTAGGAAGGTGTATCCGTGTCCAATATGTTCCCTGCCGCAGTCAATCGGTCGCCAGCCAGGCATCGCCGGATGGTAAGCTTTCACATTCGCCCGGCCCTTCTCAAAAAACTTTCCGAAATCAAAGGCTATTTTTCCCTACTATACAATTTACCTGGCCCAGATTACCTGGCTTCAGGCCGGGGAGTTCGAAGGTTTTTTGCGCAGCCGTTCATTCATTATGAATGGGCCATGACAGACCATCCGTCTCAGCAAATAGTAGGTGAAGTCCTGATTGAGAAATATTGAGCAGAACTTGAGGTTGGGGTTGGCGATGCCGTTGCCAAGGTTCAGCATCGCTCAATAAAAACCGTATGAAAACAAGATCAGCTTCAGCTTCTTCATCCCGGTCCCAATCCGGCAGCGCGGCCGGCACGCGCCGTTCACGGACGTTACAAGTATCCCGCGCACGTACTCCGAAATTGACCCGGTCTGGAAGGTCAAAGGCTCAGGCAAGTCGCAGTGCAAAGATTACCATCGATCATGAGGAGATTCGGCGCTGGGCATAAGCCCGTGGCGGAATTCCTTCAGTTGTTAAAAGAACTCATCGGAAGGACGAACCGGAAGGGCTTCTCCGGATCGATTTTCCGGGATTCACCGGGGAGGGCACATTGGAACATATTTCCTGGGACGAATGGTTCAGGATTTTCGATAAGCACAAACTCGCTTTCCTTTATCAGGAGCGCAAGGCCGACGGTGAGCGTAGTACGTTCAATAAGTTGGTTCGCCGGTCGGAGTTGGATTGATGGCGCTCTCACGTTTCCGTGGCGCGTCATTTCGGTTTGGTTAACCCCACTTGCTTGAGAATGTCATTGAGATCCAACGTTTGCAGATTGAAGGAATTGGCATTACCGGTCGGAATCATAATGATGCGTTTACCTCGCAGGCTATCGGCGATTGCCATCTTCACCTGGATCAAGCCGCCCTCGTTCATCATCGCTTCGCGCATCTTCTTGATGCTGGCAGCCTCGGCAGTACCCTCGATGATCGTGGCCGCCGCCAGGTTCGTCTGTTGTTGGAAATAGGCATCTGCGCCAAGTACCGCCTCCTGGTATTGACCGTCTGCCTGGGCAACAAGTTTATTCACTTCGCCCAAAGCATCCTGCAGCAATTTCTTGTTCATCTCTACGGTGGAATCCCGCTCCGAGATCAAGGTCTTCGTCTTGGTATCCGCGATCTTCTTGTTGGTGATGATCATCTGGTAGTCCGCATTGAAGCGATAGTCCATCAACGCAACATTCTCCACGATGATCCCATACTCGCCCAGAATCGCCTGCAATCCCTGCTTGGCGTTCTCCGCGGCTTTGTTGCGGTTTTCCGCGTGATAAAACAGCTCGGTGCTGTACTCGCCGAGATAATCGCGCGGCTTGCTCCGCGCCACCGTGCGAAATACCTTCTCCTTGAGTTCAACCATATCCTTGGCGACGAATTGCCGGATATACGCCGCCCGTTGCGGGTCCACGCGATAGGTAAAAATGACATCTATCCGAATGTCATTTCCATCCTTGGTCTTGAAAGGAATATCATCGGAACCAAGCGTGTTGCCCTTGCCGGGGGTGGCAGTCATTTCGACAATTTGAAGCCGGGCATCGAAAGTTTCCCACTCGTTGAAAACCGGCAGGAAGAAGTAAGTGGCGCCAGGCTGGTACACTTTATTCTCCACGCCGCTCTTTCCGAAAAGCGA
This sequence comes from Pedosphaera sp., assembly GCA_028293285.1. GTDB lineage: Bacteria > Verrucomicrobiota > Verrucomicrobiia > Limisphaerales > Pedosphaeraceae > Pedosphaera. The sequence continues at coordinate 2,720 of JAQGPC010000044.1, read as the reverse complement.
CCATTTCATGGTGCGGACACCGACCTCGGTGGTACCGGTGGAATGAACAGAATTAAGGGAAAGAATCACGAGTGCGAGAATCGCCAGTCCCCACTTGATCCAGTTGAATATGATTTTTGCGTTCATGTTGGTGATTTTCAGTAGGCTTCCAAATGTTTTCATTGTTTCAATGGGGCAACGTTCTGGTTGGTTGAACCAATGGAATACAGCCTCATGAGGCTTTGAACATCCAGGGGATTAAAGGCGTTTGCTCCACCGGCAGGAACCAGGATGGTATCCAGGTTGGTCAGGTTCGCCGCCATTTTCATTCCCACCAGCATGTCCGAGCCGGCGCCGCGATACGCCTCGTTGAGCATCTCCGCCTTCGTGGCCTCCGCCATTTTCCTGATTCTGTCCCCCTCCGCCCTTTTCGTCCGTTCGTAAAGTTCCTTCTCGGAGGCGCGTTGGATTTGATATGCCGTGCCCTTCTGAAGCGCCACCCCTTTGGCCGCCGTGCCCTCGTTGACGACTTTTGCCAGTTCAGCCTCCGCTGCCGCCTGTGCGGTGAGGGAGATGTTGAGCAGCTTGGTCTGTTTCTGCATATTGTTCTCTTCCACCCGTGTCGCAACATCCGGGTGCAGGTGCGGATAACGAGCCAGGACATGTTTCACTTTCAGGCCCATGGGCTGAAGTTTCTCGTTCATCAGATCACGCGCTTCATCCAGCTTGGCGACCCGCGTTTTCGCATCAAAGAAATCCTCAGGCTGAAGCGTGCCGAGGCGGACCTTTATGGCATTCTCGGCGACTGGTAGAATACCATTGTCCTCGTAAAGCTTTCCCGCGCCAACCATATTGACCAACTTCACCGGGTCCTCAATGCAGTAGAGGATGGACGCATCCATTTTGACATAAAAACCGTCCGAGGTCTGAATGTAAGCGGCTTTGACAACCCGGGTGAACTTCGTGTCCGTATCGGAAATCGTTTCCGTCACTTTTTGTTTGGGATCAGGATCGTCGCGCATGGTCAGCACTTGGATCGTTTTTGGAAATCTAAGTATTTTCTCCATCGTGGGGAACTGATGATGGATGCCGGTTTCGTAAATTTTGTTCTGCGTCCCCATCGGGCCGAACAATCCAAAAGGCGAGTAGAGCACCTGCTTGACCCCAAATTCCCCCGGCCCAATGTACGTGGTGCAGGTCAGGTAGAACATCCACAGCGCCAGCAGGCAGAATATCACGATGAGGCTGATGCGGTTGCTACGAAACAGGCCGGACAGGTCGGCTTTGCTGGTCGGGGGCTTGCTTTTGTTGGTGTCCCAAGCTTCGTCGAATTTAGCCATAAATTTCTTATCTTTTTTTAGCCGTTAAGTGGTTAAGCACATAATGCTCGCGGTCGTTCAGGATGAATGTCTTGTGCGCCAGCAGGAATAACGCGTTGAACCTTTGCTGGCGCGCCTCCGGCGAGTAAGCGCCATCAACGTGCAATTGCAGGAAGCCGTGGAATCGTTTGTTAGGAAGCTTTTCCAAGTCGGCGGGCGTCGTCGGGTCGGCCTTCCGCACCGCCTGATAATCATTCCAGAATTCGTCGGGCGAAGCATAGCTCGCTAGCAGCGATTGCACCTCCGCCGTGAGCAGGTCGCCTCCGGTGTAGGTGCGGAAGATTTCATAGCGCTTGGCCACCTCATGCTGCGTGTCCATCTCGCGAATGCTGTTGAGCAGATTTTTGCGCGCGCGCTTCAAGGCGGAGGTTTCGCGGTAGTTGACTAGGTAGTAAAGCCCATAACCGAGCAACCCATCCACTGCCACGGCCGGCAACAGCATCGGCGGGCGCAACACGCGTCCCTCGGTGAAGAACAGTTCAAGGCTCAAACAGATGCCGATGGCCCACATGCAATATTTAGGCCAGGAACGATGCTCGATCCTCCCCAACAGCTTTTCGCGTATGGCACAGTAGCGGTCGTATAGTGGCAGGACTTCTTTTTGAATAACCGTCCGTAGATGCTCGTAGTAAGCGGGCTCGGTCCAAAGCGTTGCCATCTCGTCCTGCTTGACCAACGTGGCGAAGTACCCGTCAATGAACTCCTGCCGGTTCGTGACCAGGCTGGACTCTAACTTCCCAAATAAATCCATGCACACGTCGAGCAGGGTCCGCTGGGCGATTCCCTCGGTTGCCGGGTTCGCCGCCATGTCCAGTAACGACGGAAACCCCGCTCCCTCGACAGACGTTTGACGCGCGTCCTCCACGCCAGGCGCAGGCCCAGTCACAGGTCGTTTTTCTGAAGCCTTTGATTGCACCACAAATTTGTTCAGCCGATTTTACTTTGATTCATCTTCCAGAGGATTTCAGAACATTCGCCCCCCGGTTGACCAATCACGAGGATTATAGCGCCACCAAAATACGATGCGAGCGTAATCGGGATGCGCCTCAAGGGAGCGTAGTTGAACCTGCTTGGGTGAGACGCTCCTAATAATCACATGTACATGTAATTATTAGAGATTAGAACTCGTCCACGCTTTCATCTATTCTATCCGTCACAAGCCTGCGGAAAGCCTGACCATTTCCATCTGTTCTGGGCTTAACGCATTTGCCCACATAACAATTATGAAAAAGACCTTTCTATCCATTGCCCTGATGTTCGCGGCATTTCTGAGCCAGTTCGCCATGCCGTATTCTATAAACGCGCAGGTATCGCCTGGCCCTCATGAAATCCTTCCCTACGAAGACGGCTTCATCGTCGAGG
>JAQGPC010000032.1 GCA_028293285.1 Pedosphaera sp. | reverse complement strand
AGCCGATGGGCCAGCCTCGGCGTGCGATGGCCTGATAGTTCATTCGGGAGGCATGCTTGGCAAAATAGTTTTGCTCCCGGGCCAGCACCTCTGTGGCGGCTCCGCGTTTCTTTTTCAACCCGGCCAGCTCGGACAACACTTTCTTTTCCTGTCCGTGCCTCAGTTGATGCAGACGCTCTTCCACCCAAGGCACCAGCCGGCTTTTAAAGCGGGGCTAATGCCTATCGGTCATAAAATCTACAATGTGGTCTCACCAATAAAAAACTATCCATAAGGAAATGATATGAAGAGACGTCGAAGCAAGATTGCGCGGTTGCCGAAGGAGATTCGGGACGGGATTAACGGGAAGTTGGAGGAGGGGGTGATTTACCGGGAGATTTGCCGGTGGCTCGGGGAGCAGGGGTATCCGGGGATCAGTGAGGTGGCGATGACGCGCTGGTTCAAGGGTGGTCATGCGGATTGGCTGGCGGAGCGGCGGCAATTGGAGGAATTGAAGTTGGAGGAGGAGTTTGCCCAGGAATTGGTGAAGCAGGGGGGATTGGAAGTCGTTGCAGGACGCAAGCCAGCGAATGGTGTCGGCGCAGTTTTTGAGGATGGCGACGAAGGTGAATACGGAGTCGTTGCGGGGTTTGATGGAGACAAAGCCGGAGGTATATGTGCGGATGGTGAATTCGCTGGCGCGGTTGAGCAAGGGTCGGCTGGCGCTGGAAAAACAGGCGCGGGAGTGGGGATTGCGGGATGAGAAGACGAAGTTGACGTCGGAGGAACAGCAGAGGCGGATGAAGGACATTTTTGGGCTGATTTAGATGAGACACGAATTGCACGAATGGACACGAATGGGAAACAACAAAAAAGAGGAGGATGGCCACGAAAGGGCACAAGAAGCACATAACTAAAGGATTTATGAACAACGAAGGCGCGAAGAGGAATGGCCGCGAGAGGACGCATAGGGCGCAAAAAATAATAAAACAAAATTACGAATGAACACGAATGGCAGAACCGAGCTGGTCCAGGGACGATGGACGAGAGTCGAGGGCCAGAAGGCCGGAGGACAGAGGCCAGAGGTCGGAAGCCAGAACTCTGAATGGCTGAAAACTTACGTTTTCAGCTACGGGATGGTTCAAAGATTAATGCGGGTATCCGCGTGGCTTCGGTTAATGGCGGATAATTTCACTTAATTACGGTTAATTACGGTTAAAAAAATGAAGATGATAAGGGGCGTTACATTGTTAAAAAGTTGCAATGTTGCAAGGGGGCAAAAACCGTTGGAAACGGTTGGGCTGATGGGCGGGCTGCGCTGCACCCGGCTGAAGCGGGGTGTTAATGGGAAGACGGGTGTTTTCTATAGTTTTCGGAGTAGCTTTGCATTGAAGCGGCCCCGCGTGCGGGGCCGCGCTCCTTTTCGCTGGTTCTTTATGGCTTGGTGGAACGGTGGTTCGAAATTTCCTGGATATATTCCGAGCTGTTCTTTGAAGAGGGATTGGAATATTTTCGTCTGGTTCCTTGACGGCGGTTTCATGGCTTCGTAAGACTGTGAAAGCCCGTTATTAAATTTTATGAATAATCCCATGAACAAGCCGACTACGCGTCGGGATTTTTTGAAAACGTCTGCGATCATCGGCGGAGCCATTGCGGCCCCGGGGATTGTGCCGGGAAAACTTTTTGGCGCGGAGACTAATGGCGAGACGTTGAAGGTGGGATTGATCGGGTGCGGCGGTCGTGGAACTGGCGCGGCATCGCAGGCGTTGAATGCGGACAAGAATGTGGTGTTGTGGGCGATGGGGGATGCGTTTGAGGATCGGTTGCAGGGTGCGCTCAAGGCTTTGAAGGAAGATCCCAACGAGGAGGTGGTCGGCAAGGTGAAAGTGACGCCGGACCATTGTTTCGTGGGATTGGATGCCTGTCAAAAGGTGCTGGATAGCGGCGTGGATGTAGTGATTTTGGCGACGCCGCCGGGATTTCGTCCGGCACATTTGAAGGCGGCGATTGACGCGGGCAAGCATGTGTTTTGTGAGAAGCCGGTGGCGGTGGATGGGCCGGGGGTGCGGTCGGTGCTGGCATCGGCAGCGGAGGCGAAGCGGAAAAAATTATCGTTGGTTTCGGGTTTTTGTTATCGCTACAGCAAAGGGGAACGGGAGTTGTTCAAGCGGTTGCATGACGGTGCGATTGGCGATATCACGTCGATTTATTCGAGCTACAATACAGGGACGGTTTGGTGCCATCCGCGCAAGCCGGAGTGGACGGACATGCAGGCGCAATTGCGGAATTGGTATTATTACACGTGGTTGTCCGGGGACCATATCGTGGAACAGGCAGTGCATAACATCAATAAGATGGCCTGGGCGATGAAGGATGTGCCGCCGTTGAAGGCGACGGCGATTGGCGGTCGGCAGGTGCGCAACGCGCCGGAGTTCGGGCAGATTTATGATCACTTTGGCGTGGTATATGATTATCCGAATGATGTGAAGGCGTTTCATTTTTGCCGACAGATGGAGAACACCGCGAATGACGTGGGCGATTGGGGCGCGGGAACGAAGGGGAGTTATCGCGTCGTGGCGTTTCAATCGGAGGAGATCAAGGTGAAGGGGGGAGTGACGTGGCACAACCTGTTTAAGAACCAGAAGAATATGTACCAGGTGGAGCATGACGAATTGTTCGCGTCGATTCGCAAAGGTGAGCCGATGAATGACGGCGAGATGATGGCGCATAGCACGTTGGCGGCGATCATGGGACGCATGGCGGCGTACACGGGCCAGGTGGTGACGTGGGACCAGGCGTTGAACTCGCAGGAAGTGCTGGCGCCGGGGAAGATTGATTGGGATGCGAAATTGGAAGAGCCGCCGGTGGCCATGCCGGGGAGGACGAAACTCACGTAAATTTCGAATGGCGAATTTCGAATTTCAAATGGCTGATAGAAACTAAAACCAATGAATTCATCTTTGAATCGTCGGGATTTTATTAAGCTTGGTGGTGGGGCACTGGCGGCGGGGGCGTTGATGCCGGGGAGTTTGTTTGCGAAAGAGAAGGGGGAGGGGGAGGGGGAGGGGAAGCTGGAGATCAAGAAGGCGATCATGTTTGCGACGGTGCCGGGGGGCGGGTCGTTGATGGATAAGTTCAAGATGATCAGGGACGCGGGGTTCGATGGAGTGGAACCGAACAGTGGTTTGGACCGTGATGAGATATTGAAGGCGCGGGATGCGAGTGGATTGAAAATCGCGAGCGTTTGCGATTCGGTGCATTGGGTGAAGCCGCTTTCGGACCCGAATCCGGAGACGCGCAAGGTGGGGTTGGAAGGGTTGAAGACGGCGCTGGAGGATGCGGCGATGTATGGGGCGTCGTCGGTGTTACTCGTGCCGGGCGTGGTGAATAAGGGGATTTCGTACGATGATGCTTATAAGCGGTCGCAGGAGGAAATTCACAAGGCGATTCCCGTGGCGGAAAAATACAAGGTGAAGATTGCGATTGAGAATGTGTGGAACCAGTTTTTGTTGAGTCCGCTGGAAGCGGCGCGTTATGTGGACGAGTTCAATAGTCCGTGGGTGGGCTGGCATTTTGATATTGGCAATGTGATCACTTACGGCTGGCCGGAGCAGTGGATCAAGGTTTTGGGGAAGCGAATCCAGAAATTGCACGTCAAGGAATTCAGCCGCAAAAAGCGGGACAGCGAAGGGCTGTATGCCGGGTTCAAGGTGGATTATTTGGAGGGGGATAATAATTGGCCGGCCATCATGAAGGCGCTGGATGAGGTGGGTTACAAGGGGTGGGCGATTGCGGAACCGGCGTATCATCCGGAGGGAGTGGAGCCGGCGGCGCGATTGAAACAAATCGTGGAGAAGATGGATAAAATTTTGGCCTTGTGAAACCTTCCGTCGGGTTGCAACGTCTGAGGACACATGAACCCGTCATTTAATAAGGAAACTTCGCGTCGTGAATTCATAAAAACTTCGGCAATCATTGGTGGAGCCTTGGCCGCGCCAGCAATTCTGCCCGGAAAACTTTTTGCCGCTGAAAACAGTGATACGTTGCGCATCGGCTTGATTGGCTGTGGCAATCGTGGCACGGGAGCGGCGGAGCAGGCGTTGAAGGCGGACAAGAACGTGGTGATCACGGCGATGGGGGATGTGTTTTCGGATCGATTGGAGCAGAGTTTGCAATCGTTGACAAAGGCGGTGCCGGGAAAAGTGAAGGTGGATGCGGAGCATCGGTTTATTGGATTTGATGCGTACCAAAAGGTGATCGACAGCGGAGTGGATGTGGTGTTGTTGGCGACGCCGCCGGGATTTCGTCCAGCGCAGCTCAAGGCGGCAGTTGCGGCGGGGAAACATATTTTCACAGAGAAACCGATGGCGGTGGATGCGCCGGGGGTGCGGTCGGTGTTGGAATCGGTCGCGGAGGCGAAGAAGAAGAATTTGGCTTTGGTGGCAGGATTTTGCTGGCGTTACAGCTACGGCGAGCGGGCGGCTTACCAGCAAATTCATGAAGGGGGCATTGGAGACGTGACCACGCTTTACGGCACGTTCAATGTGAGCATGAACAGCCGTTGGGACAAGTGGACGCGGGCGAATTCCAAGAGCGACATGGAGTGTATGATGCGGCGCTGGTACTTTTATCCGGGGCTGTCGGGGGATCATCTCGTGGAGCAGGCAGTGCATACGGTGGACAAGATGTTATGGGCGATGAAGGACGTGCCGCCGGTAAAAGCGTTGGGCTTTGGCGGTCGGCAGGTGCGGACCGGGGCGGAATATGGAGTCATCTTTGACCACTTCTCGATTGTTTATGATTTTGCGAACAGCGCGAAGGGTTTCATTTATTGCCGTCAGCAGGACAATTGTTCAGGAGGAGTGTCGGATACAATTTACGGCACGAAGGGAATTTGCGAAATTTTAGGAGGCCGGAAGCTGCAACAAATTAAGGGAGAGAAACCGTGGAAGTATAAGGGGCCGCATCCGGACATGTACCAGGTGGAGCATAATGAGTTGTTCGCTTCGATTCGTTCCGGCAAACCGATCAATGATGGCGTGCGGATGGCGAACAGCACTTTGACGGCGATCATGGGGCGGATGGCGGCGTATACGGGACAATCAATCACCTGGGACGAGGCGATGAATTCGCAGGAGAAATTGCTGCCGGATGTGGTGGATTGGGATCATGTGCCGCCCGTGCCGCAAGTGGCGATGCCGGGGAGGACCAAGTTTATATAAAGAGTGATGAGTGGCTTGTGACGAGTGACAAGTGCCTGCTTGGGAACTAATGCGGCATTTTGGAACATCAAAGCAAATATGAATGGGAACAGGCGGAAGTTTTTAAAGGTTGCGGGTGCAGCGACGGCTTTGGCTGCGCTTGCGCCGGGGGCGTTGCGGGCTGAAGAGATTCCCGTCAAGAAGCGGGAGTTGAAGAAGGGATATTTTCTCAATGCGTTTCCGGGGAAGTATTCGTTACTGGAAAAGTTCACGATGTTGAAGGAGGCGGGCTTTGATGGCGTGGAGCCGCCGTGTCATCTGGATCAGGCGGAAGTGTTGAAGGCGTGCGAAGCGACAGGCTTGAAGATTGCGAGTGTTTCGTGCGGCACTTACACGCGGTCGTTTTCGAGTGCGAATCCACCGATGCGGAAGCAGGGTTTGGATGGATTGATGCAGGGGTTGCGCGATGCGAAGGCTTATGACGCAACTTCGGTGCTGGTGGTGGCGGGCGGTGTGGATGAAAAAACTTCCTACGCGGATGCGTATGCGCGGACGCAGGAGGAGATTCGCAAGGCGATTCCTTTGGCGGAAGAGCTGGGCGTGAAGATGGCGATTGAAAATGTGTGGAACCAGTTTTTGCTAAGTCCAATGGAGGCGGCGCGGTATGTGGATGAGTTCAAGAGTCCGGCGGTGGGCTGGCATTTCGATGTGGGCAACGTGATTGCGTACGGCTGGCCGGAACAGTGGATTCACATTCTGGGCAAGCGCATCCAGAAAGTGCATTTCAAGGAATACAGTCGCAAGAAGCGGGACAAGGACGGGTTTCGCAAAGGATTTGCGGTGGAGTATCTGGAAGGAGACAGTGATTGGCCGTCGGTGATGAAGGCGTTGGATGAGATTGGCTATAAGGGTTGGGCGATTGCGGAACCGGCGTGGAAGCCTGAAGGGGTGGATATCAAAGTACGGTTGAAGACGATTGCAGAGAAGATGGATAAAATTCTGGCGCTTTGAGATCTATAAATCAACGCAAAGAAAAGCTATCCCAAGGGTTTGTAAGATTATCTAAACCATGAGCAAATTTCCTGCAAGTATCCCGGGTTGGTTTCTTCTTCTCATTCTCCACTGTATGATGGTGGATGCAGATGGAGCGGAAAGTGAGCGCAAATTACTGTATGTGGCAGAGCCGGGAGTGCGGGATTTATTGGAGTATGGCGGGCATGGAATTCTGGTGTTTGATATGGATCATGGGCACAAGTTTGTGCGGCGGATTGCGATGGGAGGATTAGATGCGAAGGGGAAACCGCTCAATGTGAAGGGAATTTGCGCGAATGCGGCAACGCAGCGGTTGTATGTGAGCACGACCAAAGCATTGATGTGTTTGGATTTGCTCACAGATAAATTGCTTTGGGAAAAAAGTTATGAAGGTGGATGCGATCGGATGTCGATTTCGCCGGATGGGAAAATAATTTATTTGCCGTCATTGGAAGGAGACCATTGGCATGTGGTGGATGCGACAAGTGGCGAGGTGTTGAAGAAGATTGTGCTGAAATCCGCGGCGCACAATACGATTTATGGGCTGGATGGCGCGCATGCCTATCTGGCGGGACGGAAGTCGCCGCTGCTCGCGGTGGTGGATGCGCAAACGCGGGAGGTGAGCACGAAGGTGGGGCCATTCGGCAATGTGATAAGACCGTTCACGGTGAATGGCGCGCAGACACTTTGCTTTGTGAATGTGGACGAATTGCTGGGATTTGAGATTGGCGATTTAAAGACAGGCAAGGTGCTCCATCGGGTGGAGGTGCAGAATTTTAGTTATAAAAAAGGGGCAGAGAAACGGCATGGCTGTCCGAGTCATGGCATTGGTTTAACGCCAGATGAAAAGGAGATTTGGTTAACGGACGCGGCGAATAGCCGATTACACATTTTTGATGCGACGGTGATGCTGCCCAAACAGATTGCAAGCATCGTGCTGCGGGATCAGCCGGGATGGGTGACATTCAGCATTGACGGTAAATATGCATATCCTTCGACGGGTGAAGTGATTGATACGAAGACAAGAAAAATTATTCTTGGGTTGAAGGATGAAGAAGGAAGAGCGGTGCAGAGCGAGAAGTTGTTGGAAATTGATTTTGCGGGGAAAGAGCCTGTAAGAGTCGGGGATCAATTTGGTTTGGGGCGGAAGAGCAAATGACGAAGGAGTGTGGCGCCGTCCAAAGCTTGCGCCTGCAACTGCTAGTTATGGTTTGGGTTTCTGAATTGCAGCAGTCCGCACATAAGGGTGCAGCATGGCGGTCAGTTCTTCCGGGAGGCGTTTGAGTTTTTCATCCAGGCCGGTGCAGACGTGATTGGTCTCGGCTTCGAGGATGAGAGTGTTGGTTTGATTGAGGATGCGATAGGCGAAGTTGAGGCGGACGCGTTCGGCGGAGGTGAGCCAGAGTTCAATGGCAAGCAAATCGTCGTAGCGAGCGGGAGATTTGTAGCGGACATGGCATTCCACCACGGGGAAGATGGTGTCGGCTTGTTGCCATTGAAGGAACGGAGTTCCAATTGAGCGGAAGAATTCGCCGCGCGCGGTTTCGAGGAGATTGAGGTAGCGCGAGTAATAAATATGATTGCCGACGGTGCAGTCGGCGTAGGTGACGCGATGGTTATGCCGGAAGATTTGTGCTTCCATGAGCGGATGTTAGCGATAGAGCGCAGGAATTGTCGAGCAGGAGGAAAGCAAACCGGGACAATCTATTGTTGCGAAGCGGGGAAATAGAAGTATCTTAGATTGTTATATGGATTGGCAGCAGAGTGTTTCCCTGGGAATTGTCGGGATCACCGCGGCGGTTTTGCTGAGAAGCAAAATGAAGCCGCGGAAATTCAGTTTGGAACGGGACACGCATTGTGGTTGCAGTTCTGCGAGCCAGGATACGCCAAAAAGTTCGATTGTATATCGAGCGCGTAAGGGGGAACGGCCCCAGATTGTGATAAAAATGAAGTGAAGCCGCGCTTGCAAATGCCGGTTGGCTGAACTATCCTTCAAATCGATCATGGCCATGTGCAAAGTAAGTACATCTGTTCAATTCTCCAAAAGAACATTCCTCGGACAGACGTCGCGGGCTCACTGGGTTCCCAATACGGATGTGTATGTAACCGATAATGGCCTGGTGATTAAAGTGGAATTGGCGGGGATGCGGAGTGAGAATTTGCAGATCACGGTGGAGGAGAACAAGCTGCGCATCAGCGGGGAACGTCCGGATGGCTGCCGGGCACCGAAGTTTAATTTTTTGGCGATGGAGATCAATTACGGCCCGTTTGAGAACGTGCTGGACCTGCCGCCGGGGTATGATCTTAGCCAAGCCAAGGCTTCTTATTTGAATGGATTTTTGCGAATTGACGTGCCGCAGTTGATCAAAGCGCCGTTGAAACGCACCAAGGTGACCGTTACGGGGAAATAGCCTCAGGGGAACGTGGTCTTTTTTTCTGAATCTTTTTACGGGGGCGGCATCTAACTTTGAATGGTACGACCATGACTTCGCCCGATACTGAATTTATTAGCATTTTAGGTGCAGCGTCCGATGCGGAAACACCCGCAGCCCGGATTTCTTCCAGATCCCTGCCCGAAGTTTTACCCATCCTTGGCCTGTCGGACATTGTCATTTTTCCCGGGATGGTGGCACCGCTGTTAGTCGAGACGGCGCAAAGTATTCATCTCATTGATGATGTGGTAGGAGGAGATCGCTTGCTGGGTGTGGCCTTGCAAAAGAAACCGGATGCGGAAAATCCGTTGCCGGAAGACATGCACGATATCGGTTGCGCCGCGCGGGTGCTGAAGATGTTGAAATTTCCCGACAACACGGTGCGTGTGCTCGTGGAGGGATTGTGGCGCATCCGGATGAAGGAGTATGAGAAAGATGCGCCGTATCTCAAAGCGAAGATCGAAGTCTGGAAGGATATAAAAGAGGATTCGATTGAACTGCAGGCTCTGACGCGGAATGCACAGTCGCAATTCCAGGAGATTATCAAGCTGTCGCCAACGATGGCGGACCAGGTAAAGATCGCAGCGATCAACACGGAAGATCCCGGTGCGTTAAGCGATTTGATCGTGGTGAATTTGAATTTAAGCCTGGAAGAGCGGCAGAGCATGCTTGAGATGAATTCGGTGAAGGAGCGGTTGACGCGGTTGTTGCCATTATTGAACCGTGAACACGAAGTGTTGACGTTGAGTTCGAAGATCCAGACGGATGTGGCGAGTTCGATGTCGAAATCGCAACGAGACTTTTTCCTGCGGGAACAGATGCGAGCGATCCAACGCGAGTTGGGCGAGGGAGATGTAGCGGCGACGGAGATTAAAAATTTACGCGAGCAAGTAGAACGGACGCCATTGCCCGACGATGCGAAGAAAGTGGCGTTGCAGGAGGTGGAACGCTTGCAGCAAATGTCCCCGGCGATGGCGGAATATGGAGTGGGACGGCATTACCTGGATTGGATCCTGAATCTGCCGTGGACCAAGGTGACCGAGGATAAAATCAATCTGAATGATGCCAAGCGCATTCTGGATGACCAGCACTTTGGCCTGACCAAGGTGAAGGACCGGTTGTTGGAATTTCTGGCCGTCATTAAATTAAAGAAACAGATTAAAGGGCCGATTCTTTGTTTGGTGGGGCCGCCCGGTGTGGGCAAGACATCGCTGGGTAAGAGTGTGGCGGATGCGTTGGGACGGAAGTTCGCGCGGATTGCCTTGGGCGGGATGCGGGATGAGGCGGAGATTCGCGGGCATCGGCGTACTTACGTGGGAGCTTTGCCGGGACGCATTTTGCATGCGTTGCGTCGCGCGGAAAGCCGGAACCCGGTGATTCTGCTGGATGAAATTGACAAGGTGGGATCGGACTTTCGTGGAGACCCGGCCTCGGCACTATTGGAAGTGCTGGATCCGGCGCAGAACAGCACGTTCACGGACCATTATCTGGACCTGCCATTTGATTTATCGCGGGTGTTATTTATTACGACGGCCAATTGGCTGGACCCGATTCATCCGGCATTGCGAGACCGGTTGGAAGTGATTGAACTGCCGGGCTACACGGAATCGGAAAAATTGCAGATAGCGAGACGGTATTTGGTGCCGCGCCAATTGGAAGAGAACGGATTGACCCGTTCCAATTTTAAAATTCCTGATCCGGCGTTGAAGCGGGTGATACAGGATTATACGCGCGAAGCGGGCGTCCGGCAATTGGAGCGGGAGATTGCCGCGTTGATGCGCAAGGCGGCGTTTAAAATCGTGAGCCGTAATGGTGACGCGAAACCGCTGACACTGGTGCCAACGGATTTGAAAGAGTATCTTGGACCGGTGCGGATTTTTTCGGAGACAGCGGAGCAGATTACCGAGAATGGAATTGCAACGGGATTGGCCTGGACGCCGGTGGGCGGGGAGATTTTATTTATCGAAGCAACGCGCATGCCCGGCAAAGGGCAATTGACTTTGACCGGTTCGCTGGGAGAAGTGATGAAGGAAAGCGCGCAGACGGCCCTGAGTTATTTGCGGAGTCAATCCAAGCAACTAAAAATCGACCTGTCGGATTACGGCAAATATGACCTGCACATTCATGTGCCGGCCGGAGCCACGCCTAAAGACGGGCCGAGCGCGGGGGTGACGATTGTGGCGGCGCTTGCGTCGCTATTGCTACACCGGCGGGTGCGTTCCGATACGGCGATGACGGGGGAAATCAGTTTGCGCGGGCGGGTCTTGCGCGTAGGCGGAATCAAGGAGAAGGTACTGGCAGCATCGAGGTTTGGCATGAAGCAGGTGATTTTACCGGAACAAAACCGAGCGGACTGGAATGAAGTGCCGGCGGAAGTCCGGCAAAAGCTCAAGGTCCATTTTGTCCAGCATATTTCCGATCTCATTGCATTGGCATTGTGCAAAAAATGATTCGTCGAAATTTAATAAAGGAAGCGTTGGTTATCCTGGTTGTGTGTTTTTTGTGCGGAGGAATTTCGCACGCACAGGACAACTCTCCCATTGGCCCGGAGGCCGGACAAAAGCTGGCGGCAGAATTGCGGGCGCAGGTTCCAGTCGATGGAGAGTGGAAGGGAACGTTAACGCGCAATCAGAAGCGCAAGACCGTGGCGACAACGCCAGTGCTGGGCAAAGTGAATGCGAACGGTGGAACGTGGAAGGTGACTTATCTGGCGAGCGCAACCAATGGCAAGGGGGCGGAGCAACTCACGGTGGTTCATTCCACCAATGGGCCGAATGAATATTTATACGCGCAGGCACCGTCGGCAGGCGCGCCGCTTAGCGAGCCGAAAAAACTGAGCGGCGCACAGGCGGACATTCCGCTGGCGGGTTCAGACTTTTGGTTGTCGGACCTTGGCTTTGAATTCTATCACTGGCCGCAGCAGGTAAAGGAGAAGGTAGAGATGAAAAGGGGCCGGGTTTGTTATGTGCTGGAAAGCAGCAATCCAAATCCAAGTGCCAATGGATATTCGCGGGTGATAACGTGGATTGATAAGGAAAGCTATGAACAGCAGACCGGCGGACCCATCCAAGCCGAGGCTTATGGGCCGGATAAAAAATTGCTGAAGGAATTTTCGCTGGGGAGTTTCAAGAAAATCAAGGGGCGATGGGAGTTGAAGGAGATGGAGATTGAGAATGTGAAGACCGGCTCGCGAACGAAGCTGCAGTTTGATCTCGACGCAAAGTGATGGGTGGATTTGACAAGGGAGAGGTTGCCTGATTGATAATTTGCTTGCAGTTCAGGGTTAATCAGCAGAGTTTGAAGCATAGCCTTGGATATGAACCGGACGTACGAAATCATTAGGGGGACACTCATTCTTATAGTGGCGGTATCAGCAGTCCTTTGGGTACTTTGGAAGTGGCTTAAAAACAGCCCGGACCCGGCCAAGCTGATCACCAAATGGGTGGCCACGGTTGGAATAGCATTAGGCGTTTTTTTCGGGGCCAGGGCGGCGTTCAAAGCAGGAGGGTATGCGTCCCTTCATGGAATTTCCGTGGGTTTAGTGGGCGGCCTGATTTTAGCAATTATTTGGACTCCAAATATTGTAGATGCGGTGGGTAGAAGGATGGGAGGCTTGTTTGACGGGGGCGATGAGGAGGTAGATCCGACACCCTTTTATTCCATCTTCAATGCGAAGCGGGCCAAAGGGCAATATCAGGAAGCCCTGGCGGAAATCCGCAAGCAGCTCGAAAAATTTCCCACGGATTTTGAAGGAATGATGCTGCTGGCGGCGTTGCAGGCAGAAAACCTGAATGATCTGCCGGGAGCGGAGGTGACGGTTCATCGTTTCTACAGTCAGCCGGGACATCCGCCAAAAAATATTGCCTATGCGTTAAATCGGCTGGCCGACTGGCATTTGGGTTTGCACAAAGACCGCGACGCGGCACAGCAGGCTTTGGAAAAAATTATTGAGTTATTGCCTGAGAGCGAAATGTCCCTGCAAGCGTCGCAACGAATCGCGCACTTGGCCGACACGGAAATGTTGGTGGCGGCGCAGCAGCGGCAACGGGTCATCGTGAAGAAAGGTGCAGAGGATATTGGCTTACTGAAAACGCAGGAGCATCTGAAGGTGGTGGAAACTGATCCGGGAAAACTGGCGGAGGCATTGGTGAAGCATTTGGAGAAACATCCGCTGGACGGTGCGGAACGCGAGAGATTGGCGGTGATCTATGCAAACCATTATCAACGGATGGATTTGGCGGCCGAGCAGTTGGAGCAACTCATTCAACAGCCGAACCAGCCGGTGAAGAATGTGGTGCATTGGCTGAACCTCCTGGCGGATTTGCAGGTGCAGAATGGGAGCAGCCTGGAAGACGTGCAGGCCACCTTACAGCGCATCATTGACCAGTATCCGGATTTGGCCGCGGCGGAAAATGCGCAACGACGTTTGGACCGGGTAAAGCTGGAGATGAAGGCAAAAGGAAAGAGCCAAGCGGTGAAGCTTGGCTCTTACGAACAAGATATCGGTTTAAAGGGGCGACAGGCTTAGCGCACTAATTTCAAAGCGATTTGCTTTTCAATTTCGTGGGCGAGGTCGATGTCCGTACCACCGCCCGGAGTGCGGGTCTGGACCAACACACGCGTAACGGGCTTGGAGGGGTCGAGTTCTTCCACCCGCACGAAGACGGCGCGCTGGCTGATTTTGGCTTCGAGCGACATGTTGATGGTGTTTTCAGCAGTGAGAGCGCCGTTGAATCGCAAAACTTCCTTACTTGCAGCAAATACCGCAGCGGCAGGGCGCTCGTAACGGCCCTCGACGGTGTCCTTCAAGAACGGCAGCCCAGCCTGGGACCTGCCGTCCACAGTATTGACGCAACCGGTAATCGCTCCAGCCAGTCCCACAACCAGTAAAAGAAGAAGAAATTTAGTTTTCATTGTGGGTATGCAATCACAATCGTTGTGCGCGTCAAGCACGAAGGAGAAAAATTGGAGACTGGATTTAGAAGCGGTAGCTGTTATAGATTTCGCGGATATTTCATCATGATAGTTCTGGTAACGCTTTTTCTAGCCCTGGGATTCTTTGTGCTCGACCTGGTTGCACCAATCGGGTTGGGCGAGTGGGGGCTATACATGCTTCCGTTGCTGCTCACATTGAGGGTGAAAAAGTGGTGGTATCCGTTTGTATTTGCAGCGCTATGCACAATTCTTTTGTTGATGGGGTTGCATTACTCACCTCCGGGAGGGGTGGAAACCAAATGGGGAATAACCAATCGATACGTCGGTACATCGGTTCTTTGGATAACGGCGGCGCTTTTAGTGCAGCGGAAACGGGCGGAACTGGCATTGCGTGAAAGCGAACGGCAGATGCGGGCGATTCTGGAATATTCTCCACTGCCGATTTTTGTAAAAGACCGTTCCGGCAGGTATCTGGAATTCAGCCGGCAATGTGAAATCGTATCCGGGATGTCGCGGAAAGAGGCATTGGGAAAAACGGATTACGAAATTTTTCCGAAGGAAGTTGCAGCTGCAGTTACGGCCATGGACCGGGATGTCTGGCAAGCTGGCAGGATGGTCACACGGGAAGTAAAAGTTCCATTTAAAGATGGAATGCATGTGCATTGGTCGATCAAATTTCCGTTGTTGAATGAAGAAGGAAAGTGCAGTGCGATTTGTGGCATCGTAACCGACATCACCGAGAAAAAACGCGCAGACGAGGCGATCCGGCAGAGTGAAGAACGTTTCCGAGCCATCAGCGAGCAATCGCTAATGGGAATTTATATTGTTCAGGACAGGAAATTTACCTATGTGAATCCAAAAATGACGGAGATTTATGGGTATACGCCGGAGGAAATGCTCCAGTTACCCTCGGTCATAGATCTGGTAATTGAGGAAGACCGGCCGAAAATAGAGGAGATTATACAACGGACTGCCGACGATATGAAGGGGGTCCGCTACGGGCTTCGCGTACGGCGCAAGGACGGGGGAGTGATTACAGTGGAAGTGCATAGATTTAAAACAGAGCTGAACGGAAAGGTTGCGGTCATCGGGACTTTGCAGGACGTCACCCAGCGAGTACAGGAGGAAGAGATTTTACAGCGCACAACGGAGCAGTTGCAGACGCTTTCGCGGCGATTGCTTGAATTGCAGGAAACCGAGCGGCGTCATATAGCGCGGGAATTGCACGATGAGATTGGGCAGGCATTGACGGCTTTGAAAATCAATTTGCAGGCGGTGCAGCGCATGGCGAATTCAACGGCTTTTGCGCCGCGGCTTTTGGACAGCATCAGCATCGTGGACCGGACGTTGCGGCAGGTGCGTAACCTGTCCCTGGATTTGCGGCCATCGATGCTGGATGATCTGGGGCTTTGCTCGGCGTTGCGGTGGTACGCTGATCAACAAGCACAGCGGTCGGGGTTGCGGATCCAGTTTACCGCGAATCCGCCGGAAATGCGCCTGGAGACAGCAGTTGAGACCGCATGTTTCCGGGTGGCACAGGAGGCACTCACCAATATTGTCCGTCATGCCCAGGCGCATTCGGTGTGGGTGGAACTAAAAGTGGAGGGCAAGACACTACATTTGACGATTCGCGATGACGGAGTGGGATTTGATTTGGATTTGATACGACAGCAGGTTGCCAACGGGACAAGCCTGGGTGTGTTGGGGATGGAAGAACGAGCTTCGCTGATGGGCGGACGAATTGAAATGAAATCGGTTTCGGGAGAGGGATCGGAAGTGCATGGATGGTTTCCGGTGGAACTTGCGGCAAATCAGACGGAACACCTGGCTGAATTAATTGAAAAATGAAAGACGTACGTATTTTACTGGCCGATGATCATACCCTGTTACGGGCGGGAATCCGGTCTTTGCTCGAAAAGATGACCGGAGTGGAAGTGGTGGGTGAAGCGGCAGATGGGCGGGAAGCATTGACCCTGGTGAGGGAATTGCAGCCGAGCATTGTGCTAATGGACATAGCCATGGCGGGCCTCAATGGATTGGAAGCGACGGTGCGCATAGTAAAAGAATTTCCAAATACGCGAGTCATCATCCTTTCGATGCATGCCAATGAGGAATATGTCCTGCAGACATTACGAGCCGGCGCGCTGGGGTATTTACTCAAAGATGCGGCGACGGCGGAATTGGAATTGGCGATTCAAGCGATTGCGCGGGGTGACACGTATCTCAGTCCGGCGATTTCCAAACG
Source organism: Pedosphaera sp. (assembly GCA_028293285.1). Lineage (GTDB taxonomy): Bacteria > Verrucomicrobiota > Verrucomicrobiia > Limisphaerales > Pedosphaeraceae > Pedosphaera. Next base: position 8,980 of record JAQGPC010000032.1, on the reverse strand, counting down.
AGTCATTGAAGATTATGTCGGGCGAACCAATGGTGAAAAAAGTCCGATGGAACAACTGACTCCGCGCCAGCGGGAGATTTTGCAACTGATCGCAGAAGGCAAGACAACCAAAGAGATGGCATTCTTGTTAAGTTTAAGCGTGAAAACTGTGGAAACTCACCGGGCGCAACTCATGGAAAGGTTGAATATTCATGACGTGCCCGGACTGGTGCGACACGCCATGCGCATGGGTCTAGTCCCGCCGGAGCAGCAAAGTTAAGTTGTTCGCTTGTTTTTCCAACTAACTGAGGTTTAAACGGTTACCTTGTTCAGTTGGATTAATCTCATCCTGTCTCTAAGGTATTTCCCCACCCCGCCTCAGGAATTCCCCGATAGCTTTTTTAGCGAGTAATAACCACGCTGAGCCTGGTTAGCCGTTCAAATACAGAAACCACCGTGTTTGAGCTTTTCTTTTCTGTAGGGTGCTTTTCAAAAGCGTGAAGCAATTAAAAATACTGCTGGTAGATGACAATCCGGAATTCCTCGGAGTGGCTGCCGGTTTTTTGTCTGAGCACCCGATGGTAAGAATTGCGGGCCTGGCGGATTCAGGCACGGAGGCGTTACGGATAGCAAATGAAGTATCGCCGGATTTGGTGCTGATGGATTTGTCGATGCCGACTATGAATGGATTGGAGACAACGCGCCGGATGAAAGTCCAATTCCCCGCGTTGCGTATCATCATGGTGACACTTTACGAGGGGGTTGAGTTAAGTTTTTCGGCAAAGTCCGCCGGGGCTGATGGATTTGTGACCAAATCAGAGTTTGGCGAGGCATTGCTGCCGATGATCGTCCGGCTATTTCCACAACATCAAATCGAACCTGCCAATGAATGCGCCTAGACCAAATTCCGGAAAGCCGGCTGTACCGAGCAAAGCGAACGCAAGGCGTGTGGTGCGTTTGGTAATACCAATTGTGTTTGGTGAGGACAAAAATTTTGAAATAAAACTACAGGCAGTTCCTTCAAAGCGCGGCCGACCACATTCACAAAATGGCTGGTGGCAGGTTCAGACCGGGCATGCCAAGGTAAAAAACTCCAACCGTCGAATGCGTTATCCAAATGGATAAACCACTTCGCATCTTAATTTTGGAAGATTCCGAGGACGATGCCGTGTTCGTGCTTCGTGAATTGCGACGGGCTGGCTATGCCCCGCAGTCATTGCGGGTGGACACGGAAAAGGACTTTTTAAGCGGGCTTTCACAGCAGGAATGGGACGTCATCACCGCAGATTATTCCATGCCCAAATTTAACGCGCTGGATGCGTTGCGGCTGTTACAGGAGAGCGGAATCGACCTGCCATTCATTATTGTTTCCGGAGCGATTGGGGAAGAAGTCGCGATAGCCGCGATGAAAGCGGGAGCGCATGACTATATCCTCAAGAGCAGCCTGGCGCGGTTGGTCCCGGCCATTGAGCGGGCACTGCGGGATGTGCAGGAGCTGCATCAGCGCCGGGAGGCTGAAGAGGCGTATCTGCGGCTGGCGGCGATCGTGGAGTCGTCCGGAGACGCGATCATTGGAAAAAACCTGGATGGGACGATTACGAACTGGAATCGGGGGGCGGAGCGGTTATTTGGTTACACAGCAGAGGAGATTATCGGACGGCCGATCACGGTAGTGATGTCGCCGGAATATGTAGATGAGGAGGCAGCACTTTTGGAGCAGCTTAAGCAGGGAGAGCGGATTGAACCGTTTGAAACGGTGCGTGTGCGGAAGGGCGGACAGGCGATTCATGTATCAATGACCATTTCTCCGATCCGGGATGCACGGGGGAAAATAGTTGGAGCTTCAAAAATTGCGCGGGACATCACGGAGCGTAAACGAGCGGAGAGCTATGTGGTGGCGCTGTCCAAGCTCGGGCAAAAGTTAAGTTCCGTTTCAACACCAGTGGGAGCGGCGCGACTTATCGGAGAATTGGCGGATGAATTATTCGGTTGGGATGCATTTACATTGGATTTGTATGATGCCGAGACGGGTGAGATTCATACCGCGCTGAATGTTGATACCGTGCAGGGGCAAAAGCAGGATGTGCCTTCAACATACAAAGAGAATAAACCGAGTGAGATCGCCCGGAAAATCATTGAGAAAGGCGCGGAACTTATTTTGCGTGAGAATGCGAATGAATCCTCCCTGACGGGAAGCATTGTATTTGGAGATGCCACGCGATTGTCGGCATCGCTGATGTTCGTGCCCATACGGAACCAGGCCAAGGTCAATGGCATTTTGTCGATTCAAAGTTATCAGGCAAAGGCGTACGAGCCAAGAGACCTCGAGGCGTTGCAGACCATGGCGGATTATTGCGGTGGCGCACTGGACCGGATTCGGGCGCGGGAAGCGTTGGCGCAGAGCGAGGAGCGGTTTCGGAAACTGGCGGAGTCGGCGCCGATTGGAATTTTTGAGAATGATGCGGAAGGGCGCCAAACCTATTCCAATGCGCGATGGACGGACATCTCCGGTTTAAGCTTTGAAAGAAGCCTGGGTTTTGGATCGATCAAGGCGCTGCATCCGGAGGATCGCGCAATGGTGGAGCAAAGCTGGCTTCGGGCTGCGGCTTCGGGAAGCAACTGGACAAGTGAGCATCGGTTATTGACGCACCACGGAGTGCGGTGGGTGCGGGTCCAGGCAGCGGCAGTGTTATCGTACGAAGGCAAGCGCACCGGGTACGTCGGAACGGTGGAGGACATCACCAACAGCAAGCGGGCGGCGGATGCGTTGCGTTCAGCGCAGGAACGGTTGCAGCATCTGGTTTCTTCGAGCCCGGCGGTTTTGTATTCGCTCAAGACCTATGGCGAAGTGCTTTTGCCGAATTGGGTGAGCGAGAGCATCATGCAAATGACTGGTTACGGCCCAAAGGAGACTCTGAGTTCGCAATGGTGGGCGGAGAATTTGCGGTTGAAGGAAGGGCCTGAGGCACTGACGCCGGATTCGGTTTCGGCCAGTGAGAGCAGGTTGGTGGATGAGTATGCGTTCCGGCGCAAGGATGGGACGGAGGTCTGGATTCGCGATGAGAAACGCTTGCTGCGTGATGCCAGTGGGAAGCTGGTGGAGGTGGTAGGCTCATGGTCCGATATCACGGAGCGGAAGCGCGCAGAAGAGGAATTACACAATTCGCGGGAACAGTTGCGCGCATTGGCCGCGCATTTGCAAAGTGTGCGCGAAGAGGAGCGGAAAACCATCACGCGCGAGATTCATGATGAGTTGGGGCAATCATTGACCGGATTCAAGATGGACCTGGCCTGGATGCGGAACCGATTGCAGTCGGAGAAGAATATGGAGGGCCAGCCGGCCTTGCTGGAAAAGATCACCACGATGGGCAAGCTCATTGATGGCACGGCGAATCTGGTGCGGAAGCTTTGCACGGAATTGCGTCCGGGAGTTTTGGATGATTTAGGCCTGGTGGCCGCGATTGAATGGCAGATGCGGGAATACCAGGAGCGGACGGGCATTCGTTGTGAGGCAAAGCTGGAGATGGAGGGAGTGACGGTGGATCCGGACCGATCCACTGCGTTGTTTCGCATCTTCCAGGAAATTTTAACGAACGTGGCGCGGCACGCGAAGGCGAGCCGGTTGGACATCAGCATGAAGAACATGGGGACGCATGTTTTGATGGAAGTGCGGGATGATGGAAAAGGGATCAGCGAGCAGGAAAAAGCGGGAAAGAAATCGCTGGGACTTTTGGGCATGCGGGAGCGCGCGTTGGTGCTGGGCGGGGCGGTGGAGATAGCCGGAAAGCCAGGAAAAGGCACCACGGTAAGTGTCAAGGTGCCATTAGCTGAAAGCATGGTGGTAAGCGCAGCAAAAGGAGAAGTTGTTGCGATTCGACAAGAAGAGGGTCAGAGGGGCGAAAGTCAATTAAACAAAACGAAAGCCAAACTTTGAAGAGTCTAAAAAAAGAAGAAATCAAAAGTGGAGCAAACGCCAAAGGCACGAGCAAGACGGGGACGCCTTTGCGGATACTTATTGTGGATGACCACGTAATGATCCGGCAGGGATTGAAGCAAATTCTCGCGGATGAGTTCGTGGGGGCGACCTTTGGTGAAGCCACCAATGGCAGCGAGGCTTTGGAACAGATTTGGAAACAGTCGTGGGACGTCGCGTTGCTGGACATCACGATGCCGGGCAAGAGCGGGATGGATGTGTTGAAGCAAGTGGTGGAGGCGCAGCCAAACATGGCGGTGCTGGTGCTGAGCATGCATCCGGAAGATCAATATGCGGTGCGTGTATTGAAGACGGGCGCGGCGGGTTACATCACCAAAAACACGGCATCGGAGGAAGTGGTAGGCGCGGTGAAGAAGGTGTTGAGCGGGGGCAAGTATGTGAGTGCGGCATTGGCGGAAAATCTGGCTGCGGGATTGAATGCCCCGGTGGGAAAGTTGCCGCATGAACTTTTGTCTGATCGCGAATATCAGGTAATGCGGATGATTGCACTGGGCAAGAGTGTGAAGGAAATCGCCTTTGAACTTTCACTGAGCGTGAAGACCATCAGCACTTACCGGACACGCGTGATGGAAAAAATGAAGCTGAAGACGAATGCGGATATTATCCGGTACGCGGTGCATGAGAAGCTGGTGGAGTGATGCCGATCATGGCAAGCCCAAAGGGTTTCACAATTGGACTAGGCGTTCGCAACAGCTTGAACCAGCAGGTCGAAGGTTTGGTTCACGCGTTGTTTGGCGACGGACGCTCGATCGGCAAAGTATTGCCCTTTCATGCCGGTGACCACGTCGAGCTTTTGATTAATTTCAGTCCATGACTTTAGTTTCAGCTCGAGGGGGAGATTGACCACATCGAGGAACCCTTCACATTTTGCGGCCGGGATGGGGCCAAATAAATGGGGAATCCCAAATGAGAATGCGGTGATGTTGCCGTGCATGCTCGTGCCGATGAAAACGTCACATGCAGCCAGTGTTGCGATCATTGCGAAGATGGAGTCGAGTTCGAGATATTTGAAAATGCCTCCTGAGGCTTGCGCCAGTTGCCTGAGATAGGCGTTGTCCCCGTGACATTGCCCAAGCGGGAGGAGAACCACTTCACAGGCAGTCCGTTTTTGATAGGCCATGAGTTGTTGGAGCAGTTCCTCATTTGTTTCAGGCGGTTGTGGATTGCTTTGGACGCACAGTATATTACGGCGGATATCCACTCCTGCCTGCTGGAGGAGGTCCCGGCCTTTTTTACGCTCCACAGAGGGATCAAAAAAATCGCTTAACGCAACAATGAGGTCGGGCGCGACATGAATTTCCCTGGTGACTCCGGCGTTGACCAGCGTCTGCCGGGACTGCCGATCCCTGACATATACAAAAACGGCCTGATTGATGGCCCGGGCAACGAGGTGCCTGACTTTTTTTTCAAAGGGAAAGGGAACCCCGCAGGAACAGTAGGCCACTGACTTGGGGTTGGAGAACCGGCGCGGTTCGATAATAAACGGTCCAACGGCGGAATAATTCATGTACTGGTATCGGAACTTGCCGATCTCATCCAGGGGCTGTTTTAGAAGGTGCCGGCGCCATTGCCGCAATTTAAACCGGAGGGTGGGACGTTTTCGGGGAAGGCGGCTGGACTGATAGTGCGAAGCCACCAGGTTCCAATCGGTGCGAAGCACATCTCCACCTCCAACAATCAATCGGTGCGGTTGTTTCCGCCAGAATGAAAATAGTTGTTGAAGGGGACGCGTGCTGTAACCCGAGTCCTGCAAGGATTCGCTTCCCATCAAGGAGAACTGTTGGATTTGCCTGGCTTCCCCCCGCTTTCGAAGCATTTGCTCGAAAATCATCGGATAGAGAAGATCGCCATAATTCTCCATATCGAAGGCGCCGAAATGGGCAAGAGCAGATTTTCCATTCATGAGGCGGCGGTGAATCTGGAATTGGTAAACGACATATTTTTTTATAATTAGAAATGCGATTTTGAGTGAAGTCAAGGAAGCGCGGAGAATCAAGGAGCTTAAAACTTATCGCCGCATGCGCGACAGGTGTTTCCAGCTACGAACGAAGGCCGCCAACGCAGCTATGCGCAGATTGAACTGAAAAGGGGTTTCACGATTTTAAGGTTTTTTCACAAAAACTGTTGACGGCATTATAACATGTGTTATTGTGTTGTTCGTGAATCGAACGGTTCATGCGGCTTCGTACGAGCCGGGTTCTTTTTAGAGCTGTACGCTAGCCGGTCCCGGGTTGTCCCGAGACCCGGCAAATGGCTCATGCTTACCTACCCAAAACCAACCACTTTACTTCAAATCGAAAGGAAACCACTCATTATGGCACGACGCACTGGCTTGATTGCCCGATTACCCATGGACATTCGGGAACACCTCAATACGGAACTGGAAAATGGCCTGCCTTATAGCGAGATCTGCCTGTGGCTGGCGGAGGAAGGCTATCCGGGTTTCAATAAGGGCCACATCTCCAGTTGGTACAAGGGCGGCTACCAGGATTGGCTCAAAGACATTCAGCGGTTGGAGGAGCTGAATGAACGGATGGATTATGTGCGCCGGTTTAACTTTGAACTGGATGGGGACACGTTTCAGGAGGCCAGCCTGAAAGTGGCGGCCATCCAGTGCTTTGAGGTGCTCAACAAGCTGGATGTGAATGCTTTGCAGGAGAAACTGGCGGAGAAGCCGGAGATGTATCTCCGATTGATCAATTCCTTGTGCCGGTTGACCAAGAGTCGAAGGGAGTTTCTGGCCTATCAACAGGAGAAGAAGGTGAGTGAACAGCCCAGTGCGTTTGAGTTGTTCAAGGCATTGTTGCGGAGTCGGAAGAAGGCGGAAGCTGAGGATGGAGGATTGAAGATGGAGGATAGTGAGACCGAAGGCGGAGAACGGAAGTCGGAGGACGGCGGGGACGCGGGGATAAAGACGGAAGCTGAGAGTCAGAGTGAACCAGTACGAGCTGGTGCGAGTGGGTGTGAGTTCAAATCGGAGGACGGAGGACGGAAGACGGAGAGCGGAAGGCTGAAGACGGAAGGGCCGAGGCCAAGCTGCCGGGCAGGCGGGGCTAATGGCAAAGGGGTCCGTCCCGCATGCGGGACGGACCTCCAAACCAAGAGGGCTGCGGACGGTTCGGGCGGTGTGGGCGAATCGGGGAACCACGTAAACGTGGAACTCCAAACGAAGGCCGTCACGGAGGGCGGCGCTCCGTACGGCGAACACGAGAAGGAGGACGGAAAGGATTGAGTTGCGGGTGGCACCAACGTAAGGTGCGGCTCGCTCTTTATGGATGAACCAACGGAAACAAAAGCTGAGGTGAAGCGATCGGGAGGTTACTGGTCATGCATTGTGTGGATGGCGACGGTCCTGACTTTGTATGTTTTAAGCGCCGGGCCGTACATGTTGGCAGAAGAGAAGAAGGTTTTGAAGACTCCCAATGCAGTTCTGCACGCGGTCTATGCACCTTTGTTTTGGGTTTACTGGAAGACGCCGTTGCATAGGCCACTGGGCATGTATTTTCATCTGTGGCGGAGCGAACATTTTAATAAGTGGGGGGGATTTTAAATAAGAATATTGGAATGGGCGCAATGGCTTTTTACCAGCCACGAAAATGATTCAATCAAAAGCGACTACCGTATTTCTCCGTTTGTGTAGGACGCGGGCGGACATGAGAATCAGCTTATTGCAAGTATTAGCAAAGAGGAGGGAAGCCTAATCTGCGGTCATGAGTAACAAAGAGAGCAATCTTCCGGAACAACGCCTGCGGGTGTTGATGGCGGATGATTCGGCGGCAATCAGGGATTCTCTATCGGCGTTGATATCGCGGTTGCCGGGCATTGAAATTGTGGGAGCGGCAACAACCGGACTGGAAGCGTTGGATTTGATTCGGAAGTTGAAGCCGGATGTGGCGACGCTGGATGTGCGCATGCCGGAGATGAACGGGATCAGTGTGCTGGAGGTGATTAAAAAGGAGCGGTTGGGGGTGACGGTGATTGTGCTGACGGGGGCCGCGGAGGTGGAATACAAGCTGAAGTGCCTGGAATTGGGAGCGAGGTTCTTTTTTCACAAATCCACGGAGTTCGAAAAGGTGATCGAGGTTTTGAGCGATTACGTTTTGCGATTGAATGACCCGGAAGCAAAAATCCGACATCTACCCTGAGACATGGTTTTTTTATTACGGATTACACGGGGAATGGGGTTGCCATCGAGGGATGGCATTAGAGCAAGTTTGAGTCCAAGCAGGGGGATGGTGGCATTGGTTTTTTGCAATTTCTTGCTTGCGCTTAAGGGGGAAAAGGTAGTGACTAAAGTCATACCACTGATTGCTTCCGAACGGGATGCGTTGAATACATTGTCGGCAATAAGTCTTTTTCCCCGACAAAAAAACTGGCGAAGGCACCAGTGGTAAATTGCATGGGACGCCCCGTAAAAATTTTGATCGTGGAAGGGTGCGCAGAAGATGCGGACTTGATGGTTTTCCAATTGCAACGGGGAGGGTTTGATCCAGCGTGGAGCCGGGTGGACAATGAACAAGATTACATGACGCAACTGGAACAGCGTCCGGATGCGATCATTGGCAATGGCAGCATACCCGAGTTCAGTTCGCAGCGAGCGATTGAATTGTTACAAGCAAGAAAGCTGGAGATTCCCTTTATTTTTATTTCCAGCGGGAATGAGGATGCAGCCGGCAATGCGAAGGCACATCTGCGGATGGATGAACTGGGGCGATTGGGAAGCGTATTGGGTCAAGTGCTGGAACAAAGCCGGGCCTGGTCGGAACGCCGCAAGGTAGAGGAGACACTTCGCAAAACCGAGGACATGTACCGGCGGGCCATCAGCAGCGCTGATGCGGTGCCTTACTTATACGATTTCAAGACGGGGTTGTACACGTTCATAGGTGATGGGATATGGGAGTTGACGGGATATACGGCGCGCGAAATCAATCGCGATCTTTGGCGGCGAATCATCAAAGATTCGGTGATGCAGGGCGAGGCAGCAGGATTGGAAAAAGAGGCGGCGAG
>JAQGPC010000008.1 GCA_028293285.1 Pedosphaera sp. | reverse complement strand
ACCTGGACTGTTACAACGAACGACAGTTTGATCGCCGGCGAGCCACCGAGCAACACAAGTGGAAATTTTAGCATGGAAGTGCCCGGTCGGAGCGTCAACTCCTTGACGACTGGCGGGAGCGGTTCACTAACGCAGCTTGCGGCCACCATGGGCTATACCACGAGCACAAACTATGTGACCTGCGGAAATGGCGGCGGGGCGGGTTCATTGGTGGTCTACACGCTCACCGGTTCGGCCAGCGGATACAGCCTGACGAACATCATGGTTTATGGCGGATGGGTGGACGCGGGCCGCGATCAACAGGCTTATACGGTTTATTATTCCACGATGGCGGCTCCGGCGACTTTCTATTTACTGGGCAGCGTCAATTACAATCCATCGAATCCTGCCAACGTCCAGTCGGCCACACGCGCGATGCTCAGACCGTCGAGCGGTGCACTCGCCACGAATGTGGCAACGGTGAAGTTTGACTTCAGTACCCCGGCTTCGGAGAACGGTTTCTGCGGCTATTCGCAAATTCAATTGTTCGGGACTCCCACTCAAGTCGTGGCTCCGCCCGCGACCAATCCAACCAATCTCTTGTTTCTAGTATCGGCCGATAGTTTGATGATCAGTTGGCCTAACGATCACACTGGCTGGCGGTTGCAATGCCAGACCAATAACTTGGACGTGGGGATTGGCACTAACTGGTTTGATGTCGCAGGATCAACAGTCACCAACCAGATGTCCCTTCCCATCAACCCGGGCAATTGCAGTGTCTTTTATCGATTGTTATATCCTTAGGTAGTCAAGAGAGGCCTCCCGTAAAAAGTCGTGAAACTTCGTTTTTGGAAGTCGCCGCACACACGAAGGCGTTTGACCGGGATCTGGAACAACTTTTTAATACCAACTATCCTCCAGAACGCTGGTGATTCTTCTTACAGCAAACCTGTCACCTCCCATTACAAACCGGAGGCCAATGTTGATTAATTCTTTCGATTGGAGCGGCGCTTTTTCAAATCAGATTCCCGGAATGCGCAACAATCACAAGGCTTTTATCGGATTAAACAATGAAGCAGAAGCAAGATAGTAACCATACAGCAGGTCGGATAAGTTTCATCGTGCTTGCCCCCAGAACAAAAACGGGCTAATACTCCGGCGATTGCCACAAAGAAAAAATCTGTTGAACTTCCCAATTAATAATTTGGCTAAAGAGAAATTGGTTGTGCTGCTTTCTGTCCGAGGGAGGTACACTTTTATGGCTGTTTTTGTGCCTTGCTTCCATCAGCCAAACGACCATCGCACGCGCAACTGATCAGACGGACATTGTCAATGAGGCCCGGCACCATCGCGATCACATCCGCAGGAATGGGCGCAAACCAACGTCAAAATGTCTTGCGACGCCACTGTTAGTCAAGGGATTGGAGTTTGACCACGCACTAATTTTGAACGCGGCGGACTTCCCAGAAGCAGAGGCTTTGTGTGTAAGTCTGACCCGAGCAAGTAGAACCATGACGATTCTGGGGGAATCATCCATTTTGTCCGTCAAACGCACAGCCTGATTCTGATTGTCAAAAATCTGACGAGGAAGGGCTGACGTCGGAATCAAGCCTCAAACCAGGATGCAAGGACTGATACTTAAAAAAGGAATCCGTTTGTTGCGAATTTTTTCCCTGCCGCAAAGGCGGCAATTTTCCGGAGCTTACGCTCAACTGCCATCGTCGAGGTGGCCAATCTTGCCCGGCCCTTAGTCCAATTTCTCAAGGCGTTAATCTGCTCAGCCATGAGATTCGACAAAGGAACCAGATCATTGAGTGCATGCGCGATGGTAAGATCAGTTGGTTCTTTCTTCTGCTCGAATGCAAGAAAGAGTGCGTCCACGAATGCATTCTCTATCTCGCTGCCGGTCAATCCCTCGGTCGCCCGGGCCAACTGCACGCAATCGAACTCTTTGGGATCACGATGATACTTCTCAATTTGAATGCGCGTGGAAAAAGCTCGTCGACCATTGCGAGAGACGACGAAGAGCGTTATCGACGTCGGGCTTGATGTTGGCTACTCGAGTCCAAGTCACTTCGCACAAATATTTCGGCGCGAAGTCGGGGTCGCTCCCAACGAGTATCGCAACCGCCTCCAGCGGGAGGTTTGATGGCTGGAGCCGGGTAGACCAGGGCTCATCGCGCATATTTCCTCTGGTCCGGCAGTGCAGCAGCACAATAAACCTGATCATCCGATCCAAGACGGTCTTGAACCATTACGGCAACCATCACCTATTTCGGTGATAAGGAGGTTACCATGTTTGGGGATTTTCAAGAAGGGCCTCTTAACGCTATTTTTTATCAATGACCCCATACTGCATTAGTGACATTTGGATTGTTGCGAAACGAGTCAGCTGATGAGTAGAGAAAATACAACTACTAACCTGTGAACTACACTAAAAATAGACAATACCTGTTGGCGGGTTTGACCGCCTTACTTGCGTCTGGCGCAATTCTTAGCACCATTGCGTCTCCCGTCAGCATATCCGACTTCTCTTTCGAGAACACGAGCGTGGCGGATGGTGCAACTACCGGGGCTCCGAATGTTGGCACAAATTGGACGGCTGCTGGTAACGGCGGCGTATTTCTGAGAAACCCTCAAGATGACCGATTTTCTGGCACCACCGAAACAACTGTACCTCCGGGCAATTTGCCAGCACCAGGCGACGGAACCAACTGCGTGATTGTCAATATCAACGGCAACACAGGTTATGTTTGGCAGAACATCGGGGCGCTGCAAGCCAACACGGTCTACACTCTTACCGTGGCGGCGGGTTTGGATCTGATTGATTCAGGCGGTGGAGGTGTTGTTGCCCTGGTAAATGGCGTCAATCCGTTTGGGGCGATTTTAGCATCTGCGCCGGTTGATACGACCACCAACACGCCAGGTAACTTCTCTGATGTCACGCTGACTTTCACCACCGGCCAAATTGTGAGTGGTCCGCTGACTATTTTGCTGCGTGGTGATTCCGGCACACAAATCATTTTTGACAATGTGCGTTTGGATGCGACCGCAGCCCCCAACTCGCCTACCGCATTGGCTGTTACAGCCACCCCTACAAACTTTGTATACGTTGGAACGGTGGTGACCTTGAAAGAGGATCCTGCTGGGGCAGCGCCCTTTTCGTATCAATGGCAGACCGATAATGGCTCAGGTGGTGTCACTTTCAGTGCCATAACCGGCGCAACGGGATCAAGCTATGCGGTGAATACCAGCGGTTTCACACCTGGCTCCCCGATTGAGTATCGCGTCGTCGTAACCAACACATTTGGTGCGTCAACAAGTGCACCAGTTGCGGTGACCGCTATTACAGGCGCTCCAGTGGTAAAGAACGATGTGTTGCCCGTTACCGGTTCGGACATCGTGGGCAGTTCGGTAACGTTTACCGCAAGTTTCGAAGGTTCCTTGCCTATCCACTATCAATGGCAGCATGACAGTGTCGATATTCCAGGTGCCAATAGCGCGAGCTTGACGCTCAATAATCTTCAATTTACCGACACCGGTTCTTACCAGCTCGTTGCGACCAACACGATTGGTACAACGGTGAGTTCAGCCCGGTCGTTTACGGTGAACCCGGCTCTGGATCCGGTTGATGGGGTGGTTGTTTCCGTTGCAACCCAAACAGGTAATGGCGGTTCCACGTCGTTTACTCCTACCTGGACGGTTTCGACCAACAGTCTTGTTGCTGGCGTTGCCCCGAGCAGCGTAGGTACGGGCAACTTTAGCGCTGACAGTTCCGGTGTGGTGTCGGTGCTGACGGATGGCAAATTCGGCCAGTTAAATCCGGCAGGTAATGGCAGCACTGATTTTGTGACCTGCGGCGTGAACAATCAAGGTGGCGGGTTTGTTACCTACACACTACCGGTCTCCGCCTCCGGATACGACATCACGAACATCGTGGTCTATGGTGGCTGGAGTGACGGCGGACGCGATCAGCAGAAGTACATCGTTTACTATTCCACGGTGGCAAGCCCGACGACCTTCAATCCGATTGCGGATGTGGATTTCAACCCTACGTTGCCGGGGACCGTACAATCTTCGACGCGTATTACTTTGACTGACACCAATGGGGCTCTGGCCAAAAACGTGGCTGCGATCAAATTTGACTTCAACATTCTTGCACCGCCAACCGTGGAGAACGGTTATGCCGGATATTCTGAAATTGGTATTGCTGGTTTTCCCTCGGCCCCAGCTCCGGTTATAGCCACAAACACGACTCCGACATCAGCCATTGACGTCGAGGGTAGTTCAGTCACTTTTCTCGCCGCCTTCAATAGCGCGAGCCCCGTCTCATATCAGTGGCGCAAAGACACTGGTAGCGGCCCTGTGCCCATCCCGGGAGCTACCAGTCAGACGCTGACGTTGGTGAATTTACAGTTCTCGGATACGGCTTCTTACAGCCTGCTGGCTTCCAATGCCTCCGGAGTCACGATAACCACACCCAGTGCTCTGACGGTAACCAGTGCTCCCGGACCGGATGGAAATGGTGTCATTACTTCGCCTGCGACGCAGACAGGTATCGCGCCGTTCCGCACAACATGGAATGTCCTCCCCGGCAGCCTGATTGCCGGAGCCCTGCCCGGCAGCATTGGGCCGGGTAATTTCAACAACGAAGGTGGTGGCGGCGTTCCTCGATTGACTGACGGCAGCTTTGGATCTACTGGCAACGGCCAGCCCAACGTATCTTTGGCGACTTGCGGTCCTGGTGCTGGCAATTCGGTCACTTACAATCTGCTCGGGTCCGCCAGCGGATACGACCTTACCAAGATAACGACCTTCAGTGGCTGGAATGACAAGGGGCGCGATGGGCAATCCTATAATGTTTTTTACGCCACCGCAGCCGACCCGAACAACTTTATTCAGTTGACCTCTATCTATTACAATCCTTCGGGTGCCAATATACCCACCGCCGATCGCGTAACACTAACGCCGAGCAGCGGGGTGCTGGCAGCAAATGTCGTAAAAGTCAGAATCGACTTCTTGAACGCCGAGAACGGCTGGTCTGGTTATGCCGAAATCGGTTTGTATGGTTCGCCGTCCGCCGCCGTGAATGCCGCTCCATTCCTGGCGGAGGACATCACTCCGGCAACCGGCTCGGATGTGGTTGGCAGTTCGGTCACGTTCAAGGCAACTATCAACGGCAGCGGCCCGATCTCCTACCAATGGCGCAAAGATACCGGGAGCGGGCCCATTGACATTATCAGTGCGACCAGTCCAACGCTGACATTGAACAATCTTCAACTCAGCGACAGTGCGACGCCAGGTTATAGCTTGCAGGCGTCCAATCAGTTTGGCTTGGTGACGAGCAGCGCGGCTTCTTTCACCGTAAATGCCGTCCCCGCACCAGTGAATGGCATCATCGCCGCGCCAGCCAATCAAACCGGGGCCGGTGGTACGGTATTTAAGCCCACCTGGACAGTCCCTTCGGGCAGCCTCATTGCCGGGATGACACCCAGTGCCTTGGGTTCGGGTGATTTCGCGCAGGAAGGCGCACTCGGTGTCAGCGCCTTAACTGACGGAGTGGTTGGAGCCTCAGGCGGCGGCGCTCTCAGCTTTGCAACTTGCGGCACGGGTGCAGGCACTGCTGTTAATTACACCCTCGCGGGTGCCGCGAACGGCTATAGCCTCACCCAGATTGTGACGTATGCGGGATGGGGTGATAGCGGGCGGGATGGGCAGGGTTATAGAATTTATTATTCGACGGTGGCAAATCCCACCACCTACATCCAGCTGGCAACCACCAGCTACAACCCGTCGATAGCGGGCGGAGTCCCGTCGGCTGACCGGATAACATTGGTTTCCGCGTCCGGTGGTGCACTGGCACAAAATGTCGCCAATGTGCGTTTTGAGTTCTTAAACGTGGAGAACGGCTGGTCTGGTTACTCGGAGATCGAGCTGTTTGGCACCTCGGCTCCTCCCGCCATTGGTTCGACCACATTCTCAGGCGGCAAATTAATCTTGACTGGCTCCGGTGGTACGCCGGGAGGTAGCTACAGTTGGTTGACCTCCACAAACGTCACCGCTCCAGTAGCGAACTGGACCACGAATAGCACGGGTTTGTTTAATGGCAGCGGCGCATTCTCGAATGCCATTCCGGTCAACCCCACGGAGGCGGTTCGCTTCTTCCGACTGAAAACACCATAAGTTTTGAGGTGCATAAAGTGGCGTTTCATTGTTTGCGACCAAACGTCCTGGGACCAGTTTCCCTGGACGCTTGAAATGTTTGATGACCGCAAAACGAGTCGGCAGGAATTAGCATGAAAAGATTGAAATTGAATCAAGTTGGCGGGTGCAAGTACGCCTTCACACTTATCGAACTGTTGGTGGTGATCGCCATCATTGCGATCTTGGCGGCAATGCTCCTCCCCGCATTATCGAAAGCGAAGGAGAAGGCAACTGGCATCAGTTGTATCAATAATCTCAAGCAGCACACGCTCGCGGCACACCTTTATGGGATGGATTTTCAAGATGCAATTCCGCCCAATGTGGTTAACAATCCACGGGCGTGGGTTTCCGGGGATGTAAGCGCCATGCCCGGAGCGACCAATGTAGCGGACATCCGTGCAGCGGTCTTGTTCCCTTACAATCAGTCGGAGGCAATCTATCGTTGCCCGGCAGACAAGTTAGGTTTTAACAATTCATCAGGGCTGCGCGTCCGCAGTTACTCGATGAACGGCATGATGGGTGACAACCTTGGAACCGCCACGGACATTCACCCTGGAATTCCTGAGAATAAGCGATTTTCCAATGTTCAGAATCCGGGCGCTTCACAGGCGTCGCTTTACATTGAGGAGCAATCCGACCCCACCCCGTCACTGTCCAGTATCGACGACGGCTATTATGCGGTTGAGTATGCAGGCAAAGGACCTAGTTGGCGGAACATACCCGCGAGTCGGCATGGCAACGGCGGTCAGCTTTCGTTTGCCGATGGCCACGCACAACGTTTCAAGTGGCTTGAACCAACCACACGAAGCTTGAGAGGCAACTCGCGTTCTGGTTCCACTGCGGCAGCAACGAAATTTAAGGACCGGGATTTGGAACAGCTCTGGAAATCAACCTACCCACCCGAGCTTTGGTGAGTCCTGATTGTCTCTTCGAGAGGTGATGTGCGGCTGCATGACTGTTTGTTCTTGGCGAAAAAAGATGCCCGGTTAAGATAATTCCACACATGCCCTTGAGCAAAAATAAGTTCTTTCCTCAGCATTTGTTGCTCGGTCGCACGATGGCCTGCCAAGTCCGGATATGGAGGAGGGGACTAGGCGCAATTACCTTTCTGGCTTTCTGGCTTGCCTTGATTTTTCCGTGCCATGGCGAGGCCAGCGAAGCTGTAAAAACGGTCACCCTTGCTGCAGCTGATCCAGACGACAATCGCACGAACGGTCTTGGGGATTGGATTTGGGCTGAGAAAAGGCTCGACCGGCAAACCTGTCAGTTCTGGAGGTCCTTCGAACTTCCTAAAGCTGCGGTAGTCGTACACGCACGATTACGCATGACCGTGGATAATGAATACACCTTATTCCTGGACGGGCGTGAACTGGGACGTGGGTCCGAATGGCGAGAGTTGTTCGATTACGACTTAACGCCGCTGATGTCACCGGGCAGACATACGATTGCAGTCAAAGCATATAATAGCTCATCTTTTGCAGGAATGATCTTCGGCTTACGAATCGACCTGGCTGATGGGGAAACCATTGAAGTTAAGTCTGACCAAAGCTGGCGGATTGTTCCGGAAGGACAGAAAGGCTGGGAAACCGCCCCTCGCCCCGGTGACACGTGGACTCCAGCTAGCGTGATGGCCTCCTTGGGGAAGGAGCCATGGTGGGTAAAACCGGAGAATATGAACGCAATGCCAACATTGTATCCCGTCAGAACTTACTTCTGGCAGACGGGATGGTTCCAAGTCACGTTGCTCATCATTTGCGGCGTTGTGATTTCTTTCAGCCTTAGGCTTATGGCTCAGTTGGCTCTGCATAAAAAGGAGCGGTTGCTCTTGCAGCGGGAACGTGCGCGCATTGCACGGGACATCCACGATGATCTCGGCTCGCGCATTACGCAGTTGGTATTACACGGGGAAGTTGCCCAGAGCGAGCTGCCGCCAGAATCAGACATGCGCGGGCAGTTGGATCGCATATGTCAGGAAGCGCGTAATGTATTGTCCACTCTGGACGAAATCCTCTGGGCCGTGAACCCACGACGGGACCCATTAAACGAATTCTCATCCTATGTGTGTGCCTATGCCGAGGGATTCCTGAAACCAACTTCGATTCAATGCCTTTTTGATGTGGACTCGGAGGCCTCAGCGTTGACTTTGGGGCTTCCCTTGCGGAGGGCATTGTTGATGGGAATCAAGGAAGCGCTTAATAACGCGGTAAAATATTCCGGAGCAAGCGAACTCCTGTTCCAAATCAAGTGCCATGGCAAAAATCTGATGGTGGCGGTGCAGGATAATGGCAAAGGCTTCAATTTGAAGGCCATTAGGCCCGGTGGAACTGGCTTGTCGAATATCGTGCAACGGATGCAGGAACAGGGGGGAAGCTGCGTGATCACAAGCCAGCCGGGAAAAGGGTGCCGCGTCGAATTTATGCTAACCTCGAAATCTGCTCGGTACCGGCCACTATACTGGCTGTTGAAACCGAACCGAGTTCCGACCCAACCAGATCAAAACCAAAATGCGAATGAAGCCTCACAAGCCAATGCCTCCACCTAATGCTGACATGGAGCCCTCGCATCGAGTTGGGAAACGCGCAGTCGCCGCTTCACCAAAAACTCCGCTCAAGGTAGCCTTGGTCGAGGATCAGCCAAAGGTTCGCGAGAGTTGGTGTCGGCTGATCAACTCATTTCCAGACTTCTCTTGCGTTTGCGTTTGTGGCAGCGGAGAGGAGGCTGTGCGAGTAATTCCTGGAGTGCGTCCTGATGTA
This sequence comes from Pedosphaera sp., assembly GCA_028293285.1. Classification (GTDB taxonomy): domain Bacteria; phylum Verrucomicrobiota; class Verrucomicrobiia; order Limisphaerales; family Pedosphaeraceae; genus Pedosphaera. The sequence goes on along the minus strand of JAQGPC010000008.1, from coordinate 6,615 downwards.
ATCCTGATGGACATTTTTCTGCCGCGCATGTCTGGCATTGAGTGCACGGTGCGATTAAAGGAGCAGTGTCCCGAAACGCAGATTGTCATTCTCACCGCGATGGATGATCAGGAACTGGTGTTCATGGCGCTGGAAGCGGGTGCTGATGGATACTTGTTGAAACGAACCAAGCCGGCCGATTTGAGATGCGCTTTATTGGACGTGCTTGGCGGAGGAGCTCCGATGACGAGCCAGATTGCCCGGCGTGTTATCGAGTCGTTTCGCCGCAAGGCAAAGAACCTCAATGAGTATGCGCATCTTTCCATGCGGGAGGAGCAGATTTTGCGGCTCTTATCTCAAGGCTATTCCAATAAATTGATTGCCGATAAACTGGAACTCAGCATTGATACCGTTTGCAGTCATCTCAAACGCGTTTTTGAAAAGTTGCACGTAAGCTCGCGCACGGAAGCAGTGGTTCGTTACATGGCATCAAAAACCTCCCAACAGAATCCCAATGACGCGCTCTAATTAGTTGTGCATGATTTTCGGGTACTTCTCTTACAGCTTTTATTCCAATAAGGAGCCGATGATTGGTGGTGGGTTATGCCTTGAATGTCTGACTCTCCCGTATTGCTTGCCACGACCAACCTCCACCTTAAGTTGCATTTTAGATTCAGACCGGCAGTTATGCGAAGTCGCCTTTCTTGGCGTCTTGGGTCACGTGCTTGTTTGAACGAAGCCACGATGATGATTGAGTCAATGGTTGGTACGCTACGGTCACCTATTTCGGTGATACTTGGGTTACCAACTCAGGGGATGGCATTGTCGGTGTGATATGAGCTATAGTCGCTGCACACTACGGAACATATGCGAAGGCGATAGCGTCGTCGAGAAACTCGGTTGCTCGTTAATGTAAAGTTTTAATTTAATGAAGTTTAGAGAATCGAGAGGCGGCTGGTTGGTTGTTTTATTGGGACTGTTGGTAGCGCACACGGTTGGCTTTGCTGCAGTACCAGTCCTGACGACGAACACGCTTCCAGTCATCAGCGCTGATGTTGTAGGAAGCCAAGTCACTTTCTTCGCCGCTTTTAACAGCGACAGTCCTGTAAAGCTCCAATGGCGAAAAAATTCTGGAGGTGGACCTGTTAACATTCCTGGAGCCACCAATACCGTATTGACTCTCACCAATTTGCAGCTTTCGGATTCGGCGTCTTATAGTCTTTTAGCCTCCAATAACTCTGGAGTTACAATCAGTGCGGCGAGTTCGCTCACAGTGAATCCCATTCCGGCACCAGTGGGCAATGTCATTGTTTCCGCAGCCAGCCAGGTCGGAAATGGCAGTAACAGTTTCACTCCAACCTGGTCTGTTGCTTCAGGTAATTTGATTGCCGGTATTTCCCCGAGCAGCGTAGGCGCTGGGAATTTCAGCCAGGAATCGGCTGGCGGGGTGGGGGGCCTCACGGATGGTATATTTGGCTCACTGGCAACAGGAATCAGCGGTTCCCATCCGACTTCCGCAACTTGCGGGGGATCGGGTGGCACTTCGATAACATACACACTTTCGGCTTCAGCCACGAATGGATACGACGTCACCAACATCGTGGTTTATGGTGGCTGGAATGACAATGGTCGTGACCAACAAGGTTACACAGTTTTGTATTCGACTATTTCTGCCCCCGCGACTTTCATCCCGCTGACGACGGTGAATTACAATCCCTCGGTTCCCGCAAGCCTGCAATCCGCAACCCGGGTGATGACAGGGGCAGCCAGCGGTGGGTTGCTCGCTTCAAACATTGCCAAAGTGAAGTTCGACTTCGCCGCCGTGGCTGTGGAGAATGGGTATACAGGTTACTCTGAAATCGGATTGTACGGGACACCCTCGATAGTAGTTGCAAGACCTGTAGCCAATGTTCCCACTGCCTCGCCAACGGCATCGGTTTCGGCCGGAACCATTGTGACCTTGAACGAGGCCGCGACCGGAGTGGGGTTATTGCAATATCAGTGGCAGACTGACAATGGTACCGGTGGGGCCGTTTACTCCGACATCGCGAGTGCGACCGGTTCAAATTACGTTGTGAACACGGCTTCGTTTGGTAATAATACCCTTCAGTACCGTGTGCGGGTGACTGATGCCAACGGAACGACGGTTAGTCCTGCGATTTTCATTACAGTTACCGAATCCGCTGCGCCATCAGGGGTTGTTGCCAGGATGCGATGCGAACATCTGCAAGACCCGCTTGGAATTGACGTGGTCAAGCCGCGCCTTAGCTGGATTCTTACGTCAACAAACCGTGGCTGTCATCAAACAGCTTATCAAGTCCTGGTGGCCTCAAGTCCGGCAATTCTTGCGCAGAATCAGGGTGATATGTGGAGCAGTGGCAAGGTGGTTTCAGACCAGTCAGTTCTCGCTGCATACGATGGACAGCCATTGGTCTCGGGTCGTCAGTATTACTGGAAGGTGCGAGTCTGGGATCAGGACGGGACCGCTTCAGCGTGGAGTCCCTTCACGACGTGGAGCATGGGGTTGCTCAGTCCCTCAGATTGGAGTGCCAACTGGATTGGGATGAACACTGACACGAACATTTTACCCGCTCCGCCAAGTCCAATGCTGCGGAAGACCTTTACCGTGAGTAAGCCGGTGGCACGGGCGACGGCATATATTTGCGGCCTCGGCTACTACGAACTTCAGTTTAATGGTGAGAAAGTAGGGGACCATGTTTTGGACCCGACTTGGACGCGATATGATTACCAAGCCGACTATGTCACCTACGATATGACGACGAATCTCCTTCAAGGCCAAAACGCTCTGGGGGTTCAGCTTGCCAACGGTTTCTACAACCAGTGGACGACGGATGCATGGAACACCTACAACGCTCCGTGGCGCGCATTGCCGCAGATGATCATGCAATTGGACGTCGAATACACCGACGGCACAAGCATGCGTGTGAACAGTGATCAAACCTGGAAAGCTTCGACGGGTCCGCTACTGCTGGACGCAACAAGATTGGGTGAAGTATATGATGCTCGACTGGAGAAGCAGGGCTGGGCGACCGCCAGTTACAACGACTCGGCCTGGAGCGCGGCTATCTTGCGAGAGGGTATCAGGGGAGATTTGATTGCGCCGAACGCCGAACCGATCCGGATCAAAAAAACAATTTCTTCTGTTAAAATCATTCCTGTTTCAGGTCAGCCGGGAGTTTACACGTTCGATTTTGGTCAGAACCTGGTTGGTTGGGGGCGTTTATCAGTCAGCGGCCCTGCGGGGACGGTGGTGACGATGGTGTTTGGCGAAAAAACCAACAGTAACGGCTCGGTGGATCAAGGCAACATCAACGTCTATGTGAATTCCCAGCGGACTTATTTTCAGAAGGACATTTACACCCTCAAAGGCGGAGGCGCGGAAGTTTGGGAGCCGCGCTTTACCTATCATGGCTTCCGGTACGCCCAGGTTTCGGGGCTTCCATCGGCACCGACAACCAACACACTCGTAGCCCGTGTGTTGAACACTGATTTCGAGTCGACGGGAAGTTTTCTTTGTTCCAGCGATTTGCTAAACCGAATTGAGACGAATACACTGTGGTCGTACCTTGGCAATTTCGTCGGCATTCCGACCGACTGTCCGCATCGGGAAAAGAACGGTTGGACCGGGGACGCACAGCTTGCCTGCGAAATCGGCCTGACGCATTTCGGCAGTGCCGCTGCTTACACGCGCTGGCTCCGGGAATTTCGCCCGGAGGAATTTGCCAGCGGAGGGTATGGCGTCCTCCCCAACGCCGTCTGGGGCGCCAACGTGGGGCCGCCGTGGGAATCGGCATATTTGATCATCCCATGGTCCATTTATCAGCATTGTGGCGATGAACACGTCCTGACGAACAATTACGTCGGGATGAAGGCATACGTGGATTACTTGACCAGTGTTGCGTCGGGAAACATCGTTTCGTTCGGCTTGGGCGACTGGTTGCCTGCGGCCACGACAACTCCCACATCTGTGACCGGCACGGTTTACTATTATCAAGACGCTTTGATCGTAGCCCGCACTGCAGCGCTGATGGGAAACACGGCTGAATCGCTGCAATATAGCAATCTGGCTGCGCAGATCAAGACGTCGTTCAATAGCACCTTTTACAATTCAACAACGAAACTTTATTCCGTGGGCAGCCAGACGGCGCAGTCGGCCGCGCTCTATTTCGGATTGGCGAATACGAATCAGGTTCCAGCAGTCGCCAAAACGTTGGCCGATAATGTTAGTGGGGTAGGCAACACCGTTGACACGGGAATCCTCGGCTCGAAGTATCTACTGCGCGCACTGTGTGACAACGGTCAGTCCGATACCGCGTTAGCGCTCGCGACGCAGACAGCCTACCCGAGTTGGGGTTACACAGTCCTGTCTGGTGGTACTACGTTGTGGGAAAGCTGGAATGGAACCGGGAGCATTGATTCCCTCAATCACGTGATGTTTGGCGATATTTCGGCGTGGTTCATTCAGTATCTCGCCGGCATCCGCCCCGGAGCGCCGGGCTACAAGACTGTGACTATCAAACCCGAGATCGTAAGCGGGCTGACGTGGGCACAGGCAACCCACGAATCACCTTATGGAACGATTTCCAGCGCGTGGCAATTGAGCGGACAGGACGTCAATCTTAACATCACCATTCCGCCGGGAGCGGTGGCCAAGGTTTATCTACCAACGATGGGTGGCAGTGCGACAAATCTGGTCATCAAAGAAACTGACACAACCATCTGGCAGGGTGGCGCTATCGCCGCCAGTGTTTCTGGCGCGACGTACGATCACTTTGAAGGTGGTGGCTCGCAGACCTATTCTGTTTGGTCGGTTGCTTCGGGAAGTTACCAGTTCGCATGGAATGTTTTGCCGGTCCCGAACGGTTTGACTGCGAAGGCCGGCAACCGCTGGGCGACTTTGAACTGGAAAGAAGTGCCTGGCGCAATGGGTTACAATGTGAAACGTTCCACGGCGTCAGGCGGGCCATACACGACATTGGTCAGTGGTTTGAACACTACCAATTACAATGATGCGCCGCTGAGCAATAGCGTCACCTGGTATTATGTCGTCTCCGCGGTTTACTCGAATGGCGAGAGCTTTAATTCTTCCGAGGCCAGTGCCAAACCAAGTGAGATTCTGAATGCAGGTTTTGAAACCCCACCCATTGGCGGCGGCTACCTGTATACCCCACAGGGCGCATCGTGGAATTTTACCGGGGGCACCGACAACGGCTCGGGCATCGCGGCGAACAATAGCGGCTTTACCTCTGAAAATCCGTCGGCCTCCGAGGGAACACAAGTAGGATTTGTTCAATCAAACGGAGCTATTTCACAAATCTTATCCGGCTTCATTCCTGGAACGCACTACACCATCGCTTTTGCTGCTGCGCAACGAGCCGGCGGCAACCAACATGGTGGAGAATCCTGGGACGTGAGGATTGATGGAAATGTGATCGCCAGCTTCAATCCCGGACCAACCGCCACTAGCTATGTGGACTATGCCGCCCAGTTCACAGCGACGGCGGCAAACCATAACCTTGCTTTTGTTGGTACAGATTTGGCCACCGGTGACAACACTGTCTTCATTGATAATGTGCGGGTGAGCCCCTCACTTCAGCCAGTTTCAGCAACGGTGACATTGACCAACCCGACCAATAATACAGGATTAGCGGCAAACACGCTGATTGGTCTCGCCGCAACGGTGAACAGTAATGGGAACACTATCAACTCCGTCCAGTTTTATGCCAATACCAGCACGCTGATCGGCACGGACAGCAGCCCGCCGTATACGTGCATTTGGACCAATCCAATTTCAGGTAACTACAGGGTGTTTGCACGGGCGATCTTCAACGGTGGCAATGTCTCTGATTCCGGTGTTGTGAACATTGTCGTTACCAATCTACCGCCGGTGATTCAAGGCATTAACTCAATCCCAGGTGGTCAATACTTTTCCATTGGAGGCACTGGTCAAGCGGGGCAGCCTGTCGTCCTGATGACCACTGCAGACTTGTCGGCTCCAGTGCTGTGGTCCCCGCTGGCGACCAACCAAGCCGATGCCAATGGCCATGTTGTTTTCTCAAACCTTGCGGCAACAAACCAACAACAATTTTATCGCCTCGCGGTTCCTTAGTGATTTTGTTTCGTCTGAGCGTCGCAAATGCCCAAGGGGAAGCAGCATGAACTCATGAACCATGAATCCAATCGGGATTTAGCAGTGTTCACAGAAGCAGTTCAGATGCTTGCCGGAGAGCGGACTGCCTATTTGGAGTTTGCGTGCGCAAACGACCCCGACCTGCGCGAGCGTGTCGATGCTTTACTGCAAGCCCACGAAAAGGCGGGAGACTTTTTGCGAGAATCTCCGGTGGGTGCAGCAATCGGAGGTAGACGCACACCGGCCCCGGGACCAGGGGCGGGTGACCGGATTGGTCATTACAAATTGGTGCAGCAGATCGGCGAAGGCGGCTGCGGCATGGTCTTCATGGCGGAGCAGCATGAGCCAGTGCGGCGTCTGGTGGCGCTCAAGGTCATAAAGCCGGGCATGGACACAAAGAGTGTCATAGCCCGCTTTGAGGCCGAGCGGCAGGCACTAGCGATGATGGATCACCCAAATATCGCCAAAGTGCTGGAGGCCGGAGC
>JAQGPC010000221.1 GCA_028293285.1 Pedosphaera sp. | reverse complement strand
GAATCGATGGACCAAATCCTCGGGAGTCAACCACGCGTCATGGCGAAGTTCATCCATGGTCACCCCGTGCGAGGAGGGAGCAGCACTGACTAAAAGGAAGAACAGGAGGGCAATTACCCATTTGTTTAAAAATGATTTCATGAGTGAATGATTAGCCTCAAAATTTCAGGATTATTTTTTTTGTAAATTCAGCGTAACGGTGCGTTATTGAGTTAGGAACTTCTGACGCCTTCGGCTTTCGAAGGCGGTTCATCAGTTGCGGAGAAATTGTCAAAAAGGAGCAGTATGAAACCAACACCGTCATTAATAACAATTCTATCTATTACCGGCATGGCCGGACTTTGCCTCGTCGGAGCAGCCCTTGCGAAAGCCGATAACATCGCGGACTGGCCCGACCCGACCAAGCACCATCATTATGCCAACCCAGATGGGAAATCCGTGTTTGCCGATCCAAATAATGTCATGGCAGGGCATTACAACTATAACATTTACTACGCTGGCAATGGCCGGATCTGGCATAGCGACATGATGGCCAGTCGCGACAGCAGTTCGAGTCCCAGCCAAAGCTACAGCGTCATTGTTTCCAGTCCTGACCAAAGCAGCAGCGGTGGAACCGGCAGCGATTCCAGCCAAAGCAGTGGCAGCGGAGCGTCCGGTCAAAGTCTTTCTGACCAGAGCAGCGGAAGCTCGTCACAACTGGATCAAAACCAGGCTCCTGCGCCGGTCAACCGGGCCAGCAACCTGATTGGAATGACCGTGAAAAATTCGAACGGCGAAACCTTAGGCACGATCAAGGACGTTGTGTTCAATCTGCAATCAGGCCGGGTGGCTTATGTCGTGCTGCAAAAGGCGGGGCAGGACCAAGGGGCAAATAGTATTGCCGTTCCGTTGGCTGCTTTCACGCCATCGTCCGATAATAGCTCGCTGACTCTCAATGCGGACAAATCCAAATTGCAAAGCTCGCGGAGTTTTGCTCCCAACAATCTGCCTTCCATTGGAAGTCAAAGTTATGGGGCGGAACCGGTGCGAGAGCATATCATCATAGTTCCCGTTCCTAGTTCGCATTTGAATCCCAGTCCGGGACAAGACCCTGACCTTAAGACTCCCGACTCAAACCAAGAGCAAGACCAGGATCAGCATCACCAGCCAGAAAGCAAACCGGATACAGACAAGGGCCAAAGCAGTTGATACTTGATTTTAAAGTATCGAGGATTGCGCGGGCATTGGTGTCAAACAAGCTGCTATTAAGTTTATCTCGTAGATGCCTCACAATTCGAAAGAAATGTGAGGCATTTTTGTCTATTTAACATTGCTGCAGCCGAGGGCGGCTGCTCTCCGGGAATCAACGTGATTATTTCACGGGGTTTCCATCGGCATCAAGGAGTTGAATGTCGCCCCAATGCAAGTCACGGATGCCCTGTTCGATTTTGGAGCCATCGCCCACAATGACCCAGACCAGTTGGTCGGGATGAACCACTTCCTGAGCGGCTTTTGACAATTCACTCAAGGAGAGGGCGCGTACCTTATCGGGATAGGTGGTGAAATAATCTTCGGGCAAGCCGAAGCGAACGATTTCGCTGATGGAGGTAGCCACGCGATCATTGGTTTCCCAACTGCCGGGCAACTTGAGTGTTTGATTCTTTTGCGCCTTGCTGAGTTCCTCATCGGTGAACGGACGTTTGCCCAAGGCACCGCGCAATTCCTTGTCCATTTCGACCATGGATTCCCTGGTCTTATCCGTCTGGACTGGCGCGTAGGCGATAAAGGGGCGTTGGCCACGAGCCGCAGACATGAAACTATGAGCGCCATAGGACCAATGCTTGTCTTCGCGCAAGTTCATGTTGATGCGGGAGGTGAAGCTGCCGCCGAGAACGTTGTTCATGGTTTCGATGGGAATTTCGTCGGGATTATTTTTAGGCGGAGCAACGTGTCCGGCAAAAATAACCGATTGGAGGGAACCGGGCCGATCAATCAGATAGACGGTAGCTTTCTTTTGCTGTTCGACCTGGCTAAGATTTTTAGCGGGGATGTCGCCGCCTTTCCATGAACTGAATAATTTTTCAAGCTTGGGAGTGATTTCAGCCAGGGTGGTGTCACCAACAACGATCAACGTGGCGTGGTTTGGCTTGAACCAGGTGTCGTGAAACTTGCGCATATCGGAGGTGGTAAGTTTTGCGACGGTGGCTTCCGTGCCGGAACCGGTCAAAGGATTACCGTAGGCGTGGGTCTTGCCATAAAGAAGCGTGGGAAAGACACGCAAAGCCATGCTGGTGGGCTCGGTCTTTTCACGTTGGATGCCAACCATGCGTTGTTTCTGCAGACGTTTGAAATCCGCCTCCGGAAAGGAAGGATACAAAATAACATCCGCGTAAATATCCAACGCGGGATCGAGCGTTGATTTGAGTGAAGAGAGATGGACGGTGGAAGTATCGAGATCAGAGCTGGAACTGAGGTTAGCACCGAGCATGGAAAGTTCTTCACTGATTTGAAGGGCATTACGCTTGGTGGTGCCTTCATCCAACATGTCCATGGCAAGGCGGGCGGTGCCGGGCGCGGCGAATTGATCAGCGGCGTAACCGGCATCCACGAGCAGGTTGAAGCTGACCACGGGGCTGGCGTGACGTTCCGCGAGAATGAGTTTCAATCCGTTGTAAAGCGTGGCGCGTTGGAAGGCAGGAAATTTGACTTCCGGGGGCGTGCCGGGCGTAGGCAATTTCGAGCGGTCCGCATCGGCGGCAATGGTCTGATACTTGGGATAGGGATAAACTTCGAGGATGTAAACATCATCGGTCAACCAGCGTTTGGCGGCATCATGCAGGTTCTGAGTGGTGGCTTTGCGAACGTAATCGTTCATCGTTTTATAGAAGTCCGCGCTGCCACGATAGGTTTCGTTCATGGCGAGGATGTCGGATTTTCCGCCGAAGCCGCCGATGCGTTCGGTGCCGCGAACGAAAGCGGCGATATTGGCGCCCTTCACGCGATCGAGTTCTTTTTGCGTTGGGCCTTTGGCCAGGAAACGGGCAACTTCTTCATCAATGGCTTTTTCGATTTTCTTGAGATCGGCGTCGGGGCGGGCGGTGGCAATGATGCCGAATTGGCCGCAGATTTCGCGAGGGTCAACGAAGGCGGAAACATCGGTGCAGATTTGTTCGTCGTAAACGAGGCGCTTATAAAGACGGGAGGTTTTGCCGGAGGCGAGGACATCGCTGGCCAAGTCAAGATAAGTAGTATCGGCTTCGCCGTAGGCAGGGATGTTCCAAACTTTGTAGATGCGGGCCTGGGGAACGCGGTCACTGACGGTTTGACGGCGAGTGCCGCCCATTTTGGGAACCCATTTTTCATATTTGGCGACGGGTTGGCCAGCGGGGATATCACCGAAATATTGTTCCACCTTTTTGAGCGCGGTGTCCGCGTCAATATCACCGGCGAGGACGAGGACGGCATTGGCTGCGCCGTAGTAGGTCTTGAACCAGGTTTTCACGTCATCGAGAGAAGCGGCGTTCAAGTCATCCATGGAACCGATGACGGTCCAGGAATAGGGATGCCCGGCGGGTGCGGTGCCTTTGACGATCAACTCCTGAGTGACGCCGTAGGGTTGATTCTCGTTCTGGCGTTTTTCGTTTTGCACAACGCCGCGCTGTTCGTCGAGGCGGGGCTGATCAATGGCACCGAGAAGGTGGCCCATGCGGTCGGACTCCATCCAGAGGGCGGTATCCAAGGCGTTTTTGGGGACGTTCTGAAAATAGTCTGTGCGGTCCTCGCTGGTGGTGCCGTTCATGTCGGTGGCACCGATGCGTTCCATGGCCTGGAAATAATCGTCGTTGAAATGTTCGCTGCCATTGAACATGAGATGTTCAAAGAGATGGGCGAAGCCGGTCTTGCCGAACTTTTCATTCTTGGAGCCAACGTGGTACCAGACATTGACGGCCACGATGGGGGCCTTGTGGTCTTCGTGGACGAGCAAGGTCAGGCCGTTTTTCAGGACGAACTTTTTGTAAGGAATCTCGACTTTGGTGTCCGCGACGGATTCGGCTGCGCGAGCGGAAGGAAGCAGGGCGAGGCAGGCGGCCAATAATGGTATGATTAATTTTTTCTTCAGCATAAATGTAAATTCAGTTTGCGAGACCAATACGTTTCATTGACGATGGTGTCTCCCACGGACAATCAAACGGATGGCATCGGATTTCCCAGACGAGCCGGCAACACGCCAGCGCCCCTAAACAGACAAGAGACATAATGGAGTCATTCAAATTACTTTGCAAGTTGGGCCGCAGGGCTGGGCGGCAATTGATTTCTTGTGGCAACTTCATCAGCAGGAATAAAAACGGTGAACTCAGAGCCTTGGTCAGGCTGGCTTTCGACCTTTACGGTGCCTTGATGGGCAAAGACGATGGCACGAACCAGGCTCAAGCCGAGGCCGAGGCCGCGTTGCGAACGACTCTTATCGCCACGATATAAGCGGTCCCAAATTTTTTCCTGTTCTTCAGGTAGGATGCCCATGCCGGTATCGCGAATCCGAACGACAAAATTAGAATCTTCACGAGCAGTCTTGACGCTGATGGAACCACCCGGGCTGGTATATTTGATGGCATTGTCCAGGAGATTGGCGAAGACCTGACGCATGCGAGTGGGGTCAACAAAAGCCTCGCAAGAGTCGGCGAATTCCGTGGTGATGGTGATCTTTTTCTCCTCGGCAACATATTGATACAGCTCAATGACTTCCTGTAGCAGAGCGCATAGGCTGATGTGCTTGCGGGCGAGTCGCATGGTGCCAGCCTCGGCTTCGGCAACGTCCATGAGGGTTTGGAGCATGACGAGGACGCGATCAGATTCTTCGACGCAGTCCGCAAGCGCTTCGCGGGCACCGTCATTGCCGGCACCGGAACGCAAGGCGGCTTCAGCGGTGCCGCGCAAGCGGGTCAACGGAGTGCGAAGATCGTGGGCGACATTGTCGAGCGATTCACGCATGCCTTTGATGAGAGCCTGATTTTTATCGAGCATGCGGTTGAAGAGCTGGGCGAGGTCGTCGAGTTCATCATCCGAGCGGCGGACGGGAACCCGGGCGTCGAGCTTGCCGGTATCAATGATGGAGCGGGCGGTGGAGACGATTTGACGGACGGGTTTCATGGCGCGATACGCGACGAAAGCACCGCCCAGAAAGCCGAGCAAGACGATGGGAGTCATGACGGCAATAAAGGTGCGACGGAATGGTTGCAGCACGGCGGAACGATTATTTGTGCTACGGCCAACCTGGAGCATGGAACCATCGAAAAGCATGGTGGAGGCGAGCGTGAAATCCTTCTCCTCATCCTGTGGGATGCGCAGCCAGGCGTTGCCGGTGCGATAGCCTCCGGCCGCACCCCCTTCGGGATCAAACGTAACCCAATCCTGGGGCGCGGTGAAAAAGAGGACACTGTTGCGGGGATTGACCACGCGGACAAAAAAAGCCTTTTGACGTTTGGATTCCTGATTGTTGTAAAGCCAGTTACGCAGGGCATTGACACCGCCGGCTTCGTAAACGGTGGAGTATTCCTTGAGGCGAGCTTCGATGACTTCCTTGTCCTTGCGCTCGATGGCAACGGAAAGGAGAAAATAAAGAAACGCGAAGAGAGCGCAGGCGCTGATCGTAAAGATTGCGGCGTACCAGAGATTAAGCCGGACGCTGAAACTGCGGGTGAGACGGCTAAGCAGGTTTGAGGACATAGCCAACTCCACGGATGGTGTGAAGGAGCGTTTTCTCCTTATCAATTTTATTGCGCAAACGGAATACGAGGACATCCACCACGTTCGTTTGCGGATCAAAACTGTAATCCCAAATATGCTCCATGATCATCGTTTTGGTGACGACGCGACCAGCATGGCGCATAAGATATTCCAGCAGGGCGAACTCGCGCGATTGCAACTCGATTCTTTCGCCAGATCGGGTGACATCACGGGTGAGCAGGTCGAGTGTGAGATCGCCAACAGTAAGGCGGGTCGGTTCAGCGGCATTGGTGGAACGGCGAATCAACGCCTGGATGCGCGCGAGCAGTTCGGAGAAAGCGAATGGTTTGGTGAGGTAATCATCGCCACCGGCTTGCAGACCTTTGATGCGGTCATCCACGGAAGCCTTGGCACTGAGGAAGATTACCGGGATGCGAACACCTTCCTTGCGAAGCCTTTGAACGAGACTAAGGCCATCTAGTTTGGGCAGCATGATGTCAACGACGGCGGCATCGTAAGCAGTGGTGGAGGCAAGGAGATGAGCTTCCTCGCCATCGGGGGCGCGGTCCACCGCAAAGCCGCTTTGCTTGAGGCCATTGACCACAAACGAAGCGATCTTGGCATCATCTTCAACTACCAGGATACGCATATCTCTTTGCCCAAAATCTAAATTAACCGGCAACAAAGACATAGCTAAAAGCGTTGCGGGTGCAAAAACAAAACCGCCCTCCCAGTCTGGTTATTTTCCAGGCGGGAGGGCGGCGGTTACTTTCCTTATTTGCTGGTGTTGCTTTCGTCTACGACGATGTAGCGACTGCCCCCCTGCGAACCACGCTTGCTCCAAACCTTGAGCAAGTTGACCTTTTCCTTGACGTTCTCGGTGAGCTTCACGGCTTCTTCCGAGTTATGGACCGGCGTGCGGTTAATCTCTTGAATCACGTCACCTTGACGAAGGCCCGCTTCGAAGGCAGGAGAGTTTTCATCAACGCTGGTGACCAAAGCGCCCTTAAGCTCCTGGGGAAGACCCAACTGACTCCGCGCGGCGGCATCGATGTCGGATACGCCAACACCGTTGAGGGCATCGTTCGCATTGTTCTCGCCTTCATTCGAATTGGCGACCTTCTCGGAACCGGGCAATTCCTTGACCGAGACCTTGAGGTTTTGTTCCTTGCCATTGCGGAGGAGTTTCACCGGCACGGTGGAACCGGGAGCGACCTGGGCTACTTGGAGTTTCAAGTGACGGCTGTCAGTGACTGGCTTGTTGTTGAAGCTGAGAATGACGTCGCCACCTTGGATACCAGCTTTTTCCGCCGGACTCTTGGGAGTTACTTCGCCAACGATGGCACCTTCCGAAGAGGGAAGTTTAAACTGTTTCGCCAGCGCGGGAGTTACATCCTGGATGCTGACGCCGAGGAAGCCACGAATCACGCGGCCATTCTTGATCAAGCTTTCCATGACACTGCGGGCGAGGTTGATGGGCACCGCAAAGCCAATGCCTTGATTGCCGCCGGTGCGGCTAAGGATGGCGGTATTGATGCCGATGAGACGACCTTCAGCGTCCACAAGAGCACCGCCGGAATTGCCGGGGTTGATAGCGGCGTCGGTCTGGATGAAGTCTTCATAGTCCATACCCATGCCCATGCCACGGCCCTTGGCACTGATCATGCCCATGGTAACGGTCTGGCCGATACCGAAGGGATTGCCAATGGCGAGAGCGAGATCACCCACTTCAGTCTTATCGCTATCGGCGATGGTGACGAAGGGGAGGTCTTTGGCATCGATCTTAATAACCGCGATATCGGTCTTGGGATCGCGACCGATGACCTTGGCGTTGAATTCGCGGCCATCGTTAAGAGCGACCGTGATGCTGTCCATTTCATCCACGACGTGGTTGTTGGTCAGGATGTAGCCGTCCTTGCTAACGATCACGCCGGAACCGAGGCCGTGTTCACGAGGGGCCTTTTGCTGGCCACCGCGTCCACCGCGACCGAATTGATCGCCGAAGAACTTGCGCAGGAAATCGTCATCGGGCATGCCGGACTGGGGCATTTCGATGGATGATTTGCCTTTGCCGACGACTTCAACCTTGACGACGCTGGGAGCGACTTTTTTCACCACGGGCGCGAAGCTGGTGATGAACTGGCCATTGCGCGGAACCTGGGTATCACTCACGGAAAGAACCACCGGAGTGAGCTGGGGAGCGTCATTGGCCCTGACGAAATGATTAATCGCGAGGCTGGAGCCACCGAGAATGAGGGCGACTGCCAGAAAGCCCGCGCGAAGACGGGAGCAGACTTTGATGATTGTGTCTTTCATATGGTTTGTTAATGCCGTTTCAAAAGTTAAGAACCGTTTTCTGGCTCAAGCATTCCATGTGAAGTTGTCAGGAACCTTTCTGTAACATTACAAATTTGTAAGGGAAGGAAACCACGAATCCCGCATGTCGGACGAAGGACCACGAATGGGAAAGTTGCAAGGCATTGACCGCAGATGAACGCGAATGGACGCAGATGGAAGACAAATTAAAGGCGGAAACTCTAACCACGGATGGACACGGTCTGTATATCTAAATCAGATTTCAATAAACTAGCGAAAACCATTGATAATACAATGCAGATTCAAGCCGCAAGGGTGCTGCCAAGACTGGCGTTTGTTGTTCCAATGAAAGCCAAGCTCTGACAAAATGGCGGTGACGGTGACAGGCTGTTTCCCGTCAAACTGAATCCAAACCCATTTGCCAGCATTGGCAACACCAAAACGCCCGCAAGAAAACCATTGTGTGAACGGCTCACACAATGGTTTTTCTGAACTCACGCCTTTGGCCTCCCGTTAATTCGCCATTGTTGGTTCGGTCGAACGTGCTAGTCAGTCACGCCCCCCATAGTCAAGTTGACGGTCGTGCCAGTCATCGCGCTCGCCTTATCGGAAGCCATGAAGACCGCCATGTTTGCCATCTCGGCGAGCGTCATGATCCGTCGCGGATGGCTCCAGTTTGCGAGAAAACCTTGGAACTGTTCCCAGGTCATGCCCAATGCCTTTGCCTTGATCTCGAAAACTTTCTTCATCGTGCTTGTCTCCGGCATACCGTGTGGTCGCAGATTTATCACACGGATGCCTTGAGGTGCGAGTTCGGCGGATAGGTCGCGCGTGAGTGCGTCCTTGGCAGCTTGCGCGGAACCGTAGCCGCCATTCAATGTAGTGCCTACCCGTGCGGGGAGTGCAGTGACAGTCATGATCACGCCTGATTTGTTCGGAACCATGCGCCTTGCGGCTAGGCGCGCGGTCAGAAAATATGTTCTCGTGTAGGCCGCGATCGGCAGGGAGAACTGCTCGACATCAAGCTCGACCAGCGGGACACCCACAACCTTCTCGGGTGGGATGCCGACCGCGTTGAAAGAAATGTCCACGCGGTCCGCCTTGTTGGTCACGAGTTGAAGATGCTTGTCTATGGATTGCTCGTCGAGTGCATCAATCTCTGCCGCTTCAGCCTTGCCGCCACCTGCGACAATGTCTTTGGCAACCGCTGCGGTATTGGCCAGTTTGCGACCAGTTAGAAAAACGCTGGCTCCCTCGCTCGCAAAAGCGCGTGCGACAGCACTGCCAATCGCACCTCCGGCTCCGTAGATCACCGCAACTTTGTCCTTTAATATCATATTGAATCTTTCTTTTGTTTCGTGTTTATGAATGCCGGTTATCGGCTTCTCATTCACTATTACGGTTCTCCGCCCACGAAAGATACGTCACACAGGGAGATTTTTATTCTGGCGTTATTTCTTCGATGTCCTCCGTATCCTTTTTCATCTGGTCTGCGTATTATTACTATGTTAGGCGGCTCGAACCATTAACAACGCACAACAACATATAAAATGAAAGTCATCGAAATCGCATTCACCGGCACGCCGGTCACAGACATCAAGCGCGCCCGCGCCTTTTACGAAGGCGTGCTGGGACTCACGCCCACAATGGAATCCGCAGGCGGTCTGTGGGTAGAATATACCATTGGCAGCGGCACATTCGGCATCGGTTGTTATGGCGAGTCATGGAAGCCATCGCCAGACGGCACTTGTATTGCATTTGAGGTGGACGACCTCGCCGCTGAAATCAAACGACTAGAATCCAAAAGTGTGAAGTTTGCGATTGGAGCCACCGACACGCCGATTTGCCGGTTCGCCATCATTTGCGACCCGGACGGAAACAAGATTATGATTCACAAGAGGAAAGTCTGATATGAGTGATAGCAAACCCGCCGTTGGCGCTTGCCGTTCCGCTGTCGCGGTTCACGTCGCGAGTCGGCGGTGGCTCAGCTTTCTACGTTATATTATGTTATATAATTGAGGAATTATGGACGATCCGTCATACATGGAAGTGGGGTCTTTCGATGCGCGTTACCGTGCGCTCCTTGAAACCATCACCACGCTTCGGCCAGCCTTGCATCGCTACTGCGCCCGCATGACGGGTTCGGTGATGGACGGCGAAGACGTCGTGCAGGATGCCTTGTTCGAGGCTTATCGGAAGCTTGACCAATTCGACGAGAGCCGTCCGCTCAAGCCGTGGTTGTTCCGCATTTGCCATAATCGTTGCATTGACTTCCTCCGGCGCAAGGGAGTGCGGGAGAAAACCGAGGAGTCGGCCGCCCAGCCGGATGAAACCCCGCCCGATGAACCGAACACCTTGGGGGTCGGCAAGGCGGTCGAACATTTGGTATCGTCCCTGCCTCCCAAGGAACGCGCCTGCATTCTCCTGAAAGACGTGTTTGATTACTCGCTTGAGGAGGTTGCGGAACTCGTTGATTCTACGGTTGGTGGTGTCAAGGCGGCGCTCAATCGAGGGCGGACAAAACTGGCGGTATCACCTCCGGTGAATCCGGCAACAAAAGCCGACCCGGAGCTGGCGCAGATCGTTCAGCTTTATGTGGAGCGCTTTAATCGGCGCGATTGGAACGGTGTGCGTGAATTGATTAGCGACGACGCGCGCCTCCGGGTTGCTGATCGCTATGCGGGGCGGCTGTCCGGCTCGCCTTATTTCAGCGTTTATGAGAAGATGCCGACACCTTGGAAGATGACGGCGGGAGAAGTCGAAGGCGAACCGGTGGTGATCATACTTCAACTTGACGGTGAAGTGTGGAGTCCCATGAGCGTCATTCGATTCGTTGTGGTCAACCAGCACATCGCCCATATCTTTGACTATTCTCTATGTCTGTGGATTCTGAAGGCAACGCCGCTACATTTCCGCAAGGTTGTTGCCAGCGACGCGTCGGCATTGGATTCAAGCCGCGACTAACTTTTGATGCGTCTCCGCTGCTGCCTTCGCTTCGTATTCCTCAAGCGACGGCGCGATGATGATGGCCTTCTTCGCCCGCCCCTTTGCAACGGCGGCGAAAACGGCTGGCGCGGTCATGCACGCCATGCGGCCTAACGACCCAAGCTCAACACATGGTTAGGCGACGTTGGGTTCATGTCAGGGTTAGCACGATGTGAGTTGCTCGCTGCGTTGGGACATGCTGGGTGCATGTGTATCCCAAATCTACGAGATTGATACCGTCGAATAACCGCTCGCCCGCGCCTAAGTGAAGTAGGGAAAGTTATGGCAAAAAAGCTTTCAGCCAAAAGTCATCTGAGAGGATGCCGGCTTTGCGCAAGGCTTCGGTTTTGCTGAGAGCAGCGATCCAGCGTTGAGCGAAAGCCGTGTG
>JAQGPC010000220.1 GCA_028293285.1 Pedosphaera sp. | reverse complement strand
CGCGAGATACTCGCGCTTGGTTGCTAAACTCATCTTCGTTGCTTCGGTAACCACGAATATGAGTCAACGTATCAATGAACTCCTCGTCCACCTCCCGCCTCGGTAACCTTTATCCTGAGTCAACTCGTCGTTGCCATGCCTGTGAAGAGAGGATTTACAAGCGCTTTTTACATCAATAGAATAAAGCCAACTTCGCGGGAACAGGGTCGCTTCCGTGGAGGGTTCGTTATTTTGCAAAATTTTCAGAATATACTGGTCATCAAGTTCAAGAGCATGGGTGATGTGATTTTCACCCTTCCCGCAGTAAACATGCTGCGGGAAAATTTTCCCGATGCCCGAATCACCTTTCTCACTTCGGCGGAAAACCGCGCCATCGTCGAACAATTTCCGAGCGTGGATGAAGTGTTGGTGATTGATCGAACTCTCTTCAAGAAACCCCGGCTTAAAACGATCACTTCCACTTTTGGTTTATTGCGACGTTTGCGCCAGGGAAAGTTTTCGCTGGTCATTGATTTGCAGCATTACGCCGAAACCGCCTGGTTGACGCGCTGGACCGGCGCACCGCAACGCTGGGCCTGGACCTTGAAAGATAAATTTCGCGGTCGCGCCTACACGCATGTCCGACCGCGACAGGACCAGTTGCATCCGGTGGATATAAGTCTCGATCTGCTTACACACTGCGGATTGAAGCTTGGCACTCCCTGTAACCGACTGCGTATTTCCGAACGAGGTCGTGCAGAAGCACAGCAGTTTCTCAAAGAGAATAAGCTTAATCCGGGCCTGCCGATATTTATTTTTCAACCCTTTACCAGCGCGGCTCCCAAGAACTGGCCGTTCGAAAATTATCTGGTAATTGCCAATCATTGGAAAGAGCGGGGAATTCAAATTATTTTCTCGGGTGGGAATAAGGAAAGGGATTTGTTTGCGCCGGCACAAGCGGCTGGATTCCCGATTTGCATTGGCGCTCCGCTTTCAACCGTTACCTGGCTGATTAATCAATCGACCATTGTCGTCGGTGGCGATACCGGCTTGCTCCATCTCGCAGTGGCTTTGGGCAAACGCGTGCTGATGCTTATGGCCCGCGCGGGCACCCGCACTCCTGTTCCTTATGAGCATCCGGAATGGGTAATCTGGCCTCCCGAAACCAACAATCTTCCGAACATCAAAATTGAAACTGTCAATCAAGCTATTGAGAAGGCGCTGGTGCCGGGCATGTCCACCTCGCATGTTTAAATATTTTTAAACACTTGTCACGGACTCCGATGATGAATTTAGACAGGTTTTGGCACACTCGCCGCCGTAGGACTGCTGCGATTAAACCATCCACTGAATCGCAATTTCGCTGGAGCAAAGCGTTGCAATGCCAGTTGGCGAAAATTTGTTAATAGCTGCCGTTGCGCTCTTAAGCCAAATATGAGGTCGGCCCAAATTCCCAATCCGAACCATAACCCCAAAAAGAATTTCCAGCCGGGCTCTGGCATGTCGGCTAATTCCACCAACAGGTTTATCACAATCATAACTCCGCCGTAGATAATCCATGGAAGAACCAGCACGCGCGTGACCGTCATTCCTGCGGCATAATTCAGATTCCTGGCTGTCAGTGACATTCGCGTCGCCACCCAACTCAACGCCACCACATCCACTACCAGCATCACAATGCCGCCCAGCCATGTTAAAAGAACCTGCCAATCTATTCCGAATCTGGGTCTCCATGCCATCATCATGAAAATCAATTCTGCGATAATTACCGTTAGCACGGGGGCAAGAAACTGCCTTCGTAATGCCAGCAATTGCCCGTGCAAAATGTCGTGTACGGTCAACGGCGTTGAGAGCAACAATTCCATAGCTCCTGCTTTTTGATCTTCCGCCAGTCGTTGACCCGCTTCCACTGTGATCCATATTTTGAAGGTGGAATTGATTATGAGCGCCATGACAATTTGTGTGGGAGCATCCAGCCAATATCCGCCGGACATCAGCCAACCGCCGACCCACCATCCCGCCATCATTCCAAGAAATATCCAGACGTGCATCGGTTTAAGCTTCGCTCGCGCCGACAGCCAATAAAAGGCATTTACATTCAGCAGTCGTTGCCGATACGCGCTTCGCTTTCCTGCTCTCCCGTAACTCCACGCCTGCCAGAAATCGCGCCAGCGAGCTTTCCCGGGACGTTGAGGCTTGTCCTGCCATGAATGCGGCACGATCCAACCAGCCAGCAATACCAGCAGCCATATCAATCCCTGCATTACTCCCACCGACCACCAAAAATGCTCCGGCACCCTCCTATAATTGGCATCAAATGCCAGAAAAAAAGAATAGCCGGGAGATGGGATTAACAATTCAGGAATAAATACATGTGAAGGTTGGAAGTAAACCATCATTCCAGCGAACGCAGGTGGACCACCAAGCACCAGCAAGAGCAGCAGGAAATTATTTGCCATCGCTTTGCGAAGCTCCCGACTCATTGAGGAAACAAAAATGCCAATCGCCAACGAAAGCAGAAAGGTATTCATCAGCACCAAAACCATGCGCCAGAATTCCCCACTGGTAACTCCGCCTGCCAGCAGTGGAATGGCCAACACCGGAAAAACCGCCAGCAAACCATAGAACCCATTCAATGAAGTCGCCGCCAGCTTTCCGAAGATAATGTCATACCCTTTAAGATCGGTAAGAAAGAGCAACCCCAAAGTTCCTTCCCGCTTTTCTTCACTTAGACAATCCGCTGTCGATTGCCTTCCGGCAGCCAGGCAATACAACATACAAAGCCCCGATAACCCTAAAAATATGAACTGTCCCACTTTCTCCATAGGCATCGCGGAGTTAATTATATAGATGCAGCCGCCAACGACAATGGCTCCCAAGGCAACTGCCAAGCGTGTCCAATACGTACCTCTTCGACGTGCGGCAATGCGTAATTCGCGATCAACAATGGGCAGAAAAATCATGCTCCGTTGCGCGAATCTTGAAGATTCGAGGAAAGATGTCAATGCTTTCGCCGATGCTTGGTTTTTATTCCGCCGTGAAATGTTGTGCCAGGTTCTGCAGGAAGGAAAAATGGTCGGAGCGACAGGATTTGAACCTGCGACCTGCTGGTCCCAAACCAGCCGCGCTACCAGGCTACGCTACGCTCCGACACTGAGCTGTTAATAATCACCAAAAATGCCTCTTGTGCAATGACTATTTCAATATTTCGAGTTTGGCTTTACGCTGGACGCCCTGTCTAACCATGTTAGACTTATTTAAGTATGTCAACTGAAGCGCCTTCTGCGCCCCAGAAAATCAATCTCCGCCGCCCGGATATCATGGAGGCGGTTCAAGCACAGGTTCTCTCACATTACCGGAGTGAGCTGGTAGAGCGTATTCGTGCCAATGGCAATGTACTCTCCGCCGATGGCTTGACCGTCAAACTCGCCAAGGAATTCGGCTTCTGCTACGGCGTCGAACGCGCAATCGATCTGGCCTATGCTGCCCGCAAGGTTTACCCCGATCAACCCATCTACATCCTCGGCGAAATCATTCATAACCCTGAGGTGAATGACCAGATTCGTGCCATGGGCATTAAATCTCTTTCCGGTAAGGAAAAGGATGCCGATATTGATGAACTGAAAAAGGATGACATTGTTATCATTCCCGCGTTTGGCACCGAAGTCGCCACCCGCGAAAAACTGGCGGCCAAGGGCTGCCGTTTTGTGGATACCACCTGTGGCGACGTGATGAGCGTTTGGAAGCGTGTGCGTCAATATTCCAAGGACCGCGTCACCAGCATTATTCACGGCAAGGCATGGCACGAAGAAACCAAGGCCACCAGTTCCCAGACTACTGGTGGACACTATCTGGTCGTCTTCACCCTCGCGGAAACCGAATACGTTTGTAACTATATTCTTAATGGCGGCAACAAGATTGAATTTCTGGAAAAGTTCAAAGGCGCTCATTCGCAGGGATTCGATCCAGATATTGATTTAAAGGCCATCGGTGTAGCCAATCAAACCACCATGCTCCGTGGTGAAACTGAAGAAGTTCAACGTCGTCTCCGCAGCGCCATGATTCAAAAATATGGCGCGGACCAGATCGAACAACATTTCCGTTTCTTCGATACGATTTGCGGCGCGACTCAGGACCGTCAGGATGCTTTGGAAAAACTCCTGCATCAACCGCTGAACTTGTTGCTGGTCATCGGGGGCTATAATTCATCCAACACTTCGCATCTTGCTGAAATGGGTGAAGCCAAATTGCCTACTTATTTCATCAAGAATGCTGCCAAGATGGTTTCTGACAAGTTGATCGTTCATTACGATCAGCACAAAGGCAAGGAAGTCGAAACCGGCGATTGGCTGCCGGCTGGCAATATCACTGTAGGAATTACCGCCGGCGCTTCCTGCCCGAACAATCTGATCGAAGACACCATTCGCCGCCTGTTCGAATTGCGCGGCATTTCTGTTGTGGATCTTTTGGGCGCTAAATAAAAGACCGTGCCGTCCGCCCAATTAATTTTTAATTTTCGTTCGTCTTACAACCTACTCATACCATGCCTCGCACACGCGAACAATTAGAGCAAATCGAGAAACAGAATTTTGCGCCATACGCGCAGTTCAGCGCGGATTCCCGCGGTCGTAAATACAAGGAACTGCCGCCCGAATGGCGCACCCAATACCAGCGTGATCGTGACCGCGTCATTCACTCCCGCGCCTTTCGACGCCTCGAATACAAAACCCAGGTCTTCCTGAATGGCACCGGAGATCATTTGCGCACCCGTCTGACGCACACAATGGAAGTGGCCGCCATTACCCGGAATATCACGCGGGCATTGCAATTGAATGAAGACCTCGCTGAAACCATTGCGCTCGCACATGACCTCGGCCATTCACCATTCGGACACAAAGGTGAAGTTGTCTTGAATCGGCTCATGAAAAAACACGGCGGCTTTGAGCACAATCGCC
Organism: Pedosphaera sp.; assembly: GCA_028293285.1. Lineage (GTDB taxonomy): Bacteria > Verrucomicrobiota > Verrucomicrobiia > Limisphaerales > Pedosphaeraceae > Pedosphaera. Next base: position 1,586 of record JAQGPC010000220.1, on the reverse strand, counting down.
ATAGTCTGCGCATTGTCGAAGAAATCGAACAGAAGTATCCGCTCTTTCCCGGCTTGAATCTCAGTTGGGAAGTGCGCGAAGGATTGATCAAGCACTACACGAGCTACGACCATCCCAGCAAACGTAAGGGATTTGACGCCAAGTCTTCTTCGCTCGAAGCTCAAGTCGCAAATCTTGCTGACGAGATTACCTACTACAGCCACGATCTTGATGACGGCCTTGACTCCGGCCTGCTCTCAGAAAAGCAACTCAATCGCGACGTCCGCATCTGGCGTCAAGCCACTCGCACCGTCGTCAAACAATACGGCGACCTTGCCGACGAATGCCGCCGTTATTTCATTATTCGCTGCATTATTGACATGCAGGTCAAGGATGTCGTCGAAACCACCGAGGCAAAAATCAAGAAAGCTGGCGTCAAGAGTGCCGATGACGTGCGCTTGCAGTCCCGCGCCTTGGTTCAATACAGCCCCGAGCGGCGCGAACTCAATCTCGAACTGCGTGATTATCTTTACCAGAATCTTTATTACAATCCTGTCGTGCACGGGCCGAATCTACGCGCCGTCAAAATGCTCGAAGAACTTTTCAATTACTATTTGAAAAAGCCTGAACAGATGGGCGATCAGGCCCGCAAGCGCATTCGCAAGGAAGGCCTGCGCCGCGCGATTTGTGATTACCTCGCAGGCATGACCGACCGTTATGCCATGCAGGAGCACGAACGCATTTTCGGTCCCACTCCTTAATACGGCAACAACCGGGTTAACGAGGCTTTAGAATTTGCTTTAAACAGAGAGGCTCGTCCCGAGCGCAGCAACGTCAAATCCACGGCGTCGCCTATACTTCGTGCAACTCAAGCTCTGAAACATTTCGTTTTATCGCAACGATTCCTACTTCTCCTTCAAAAGTTTCTCAATCATCCCCTTCATCGCTGCATAATCCTTGTCCCCTTTTACATATTCGCCTCCTGGATGGATGTGCCGGATGATGCCCTTGCGGTCGATTAAAAAACTCACGCTGGTAAATTCCCGTTTCTTGCTGTCCAGCCACCAGCGGTGCAGATTTTTCCAATCCGGATCAACCGCAACGGGAAACTTAAATCCAAAATTGTCCGCATACTTTTTCACCGTCTCGGCCTTAAGCGGCTCATCTGCTTTATGATGATAAAGTCCGATGACCTCCAATCCCTGCGCGTGATAGCTCTCGAAAAATTCATTCAACGCTGGTGCCGTCGCACGACAATAAGGACAATCTGGTGCAGTCCACCAACGTAATAGTACCACCTTCCCCTGCAATTCCTTTAACTTGAGCGGAGCAGAATTCATCCAATCAGTCACCTGCAATTCCGGCGGCGTAGTCCCAATCAGCTTATCCGCAGCTATGAGCGCAGGAGCGAATAACATGCAGGCCAATGTGAGAAGCAGGCATCTGCTGATGAACGAATGTCGCATAAACCAGTTATAAACTAAGTGAAGTAGGGAAAGTTATGGCAAAAAAGCTTTCAGCCAAAAGTCATCTGAGAGGATGCCGGCTTTGCGCAAGGCTTCGGTTTTGCTGAGAGCAGCGATCCAGCGTTGAGCGAAAGCCGTGTG
>JAQGPC010000219.1 GCA_028293285.1 Pedosphaera sp. | reverse complement strand
GCCGACGTGGCTCAGTAGCGACAGCAGCAGTTTTGTAAACTGCCGGGCATTTGCCCCACGGGAGTGCAAGTCTCTCCGTCGGCTCCAGATTTATCAAAATTTAAAGCAGCTCCCGTAGCTCAATATATAGAGCGCCGCGCTTCGAACGCGGAGGTTACAGGCGAAATTCCTGTCGGGAGTGCCACTCTCTCTATTTTAGCTTTTTGAATTTTGATTGCCGATTTTAAGAGTCGCCAATCGCTATTGCCGCGTTAGCCCAATTTGTAGAGGCGCTCCGCTCAGAACGGAGAGGTTGAGGGTGCGAATCCTTCACGCGGCACCAATTTCAATACAGCTTCCGTAGCCCAATGAGCAGAGGCGGCGAACTTAAAATCCGCAGAGTGTCAGTGCAAATCTGACCGGAAGCACCAGAACGTTTCACCCGTGTAGCCCAATGCAGAGGCACCAAGCTCAAACCTTGGCCAGTGCAGGTGCAAGTCCGGCCACGGGTACCATTTCAGGAATGTCAACCGGACGAGCGAGCCGAGCCTCGGTGCTAACGAGTGCGCTCCGCTGAAGGAGTGTGATGCAAGTCCACGGCATTCCGCCATTTAAATTGCCCCTGTAGCTCAATTGGCAGAGCGACCGCCTTATACGCGGGAAGTACCAGATCGGTGCACGGTTGAAGGTTCGAATCCTTCCGGGGGGTACCAATTCTCTTTTTGCTTCATTTTGATCACCGCTCCAAACGGCTTTTTCAAATCAAAACAAATATTTACGCCGATTAGAATCGGATTCGAGACCACTGGACCACGGGCGGTTCGACGCTCTTGCAAGTTGCTCTTATCAAACTAAGATGGTCAAACAATAATCTTATTCGATGCCCGACTTTTCGTTTTTATTTGAGCTTGAAAAGCAGTTGCACTCTTTCGAAGTGCGTTCCAGCGCTTCGAAACTTTCCTCGCTTCTAAGTCCTAATTTTTTTGAACACGGATCATCGGGAAAGATCTGGACGAGAAACGATATTTTGGAGCGACTGCCCACAGAGGACGGGGCAATCAAAATTCAATCGCGTGATTATAAAGCTATCCCCCTGGCTGCTGATGTCGTCCTCATAACATACATTTCCGTCAGTCAAGAGGGCGACGTGATTTGCGGGGAATGTTTGAGAAGCTCTCTTTGGCGTAAAAATCCTAATGGCTGGCAAATGGAGTTCCATCAGGGAACCAGGAAGCAATAGGATATTCCTGACACGCAGTTCGCAACTCACCCACCAGGGCTCAGCAATTACAATTTGCAACTCCTGAACGCGAAGTAGATCCAGCGGCCTCGTGCCATAGCGAGGTGATCAATACCGAATGCCAAAATTAATTTCCGAAAGGGAGAATCAGAAATCTGAGAGTGATTAGGGATAGGTAGCAGGGTGCTTTTGGCTTGAGGCGGCGTTGTCGGCCTTGTCGTTATCTTTCAGAGCGCCTGCGGCCTCCGCCTTGCCTCAAACCAAAATCCCTCCTGCCTTTCGGAAATTACTTTCGGCATTCGGTATTCGCGGTGGAAGAGACCGGCCAGGAAATTGCAATTTTTGATTTGCGAATGCCGATTGAAGAGCCGCAGGCACTTTCGCCGGATTCAAAATTCACAAATCGCAATTCTAAAATACATACTCCTCCGTAGTTCAATAGCAGAACAACGACCTTTTAAGTCGTGAGATGCGGGTGCAACTCTCGCCGGGGGAACCAATTTTAATTTCGAGTGACGAATTCCGAATGGCGAATTTAATTCCGAAATCACCATTCATTGCTTCGTGGTGTAACCAGCAGCATAACGGTCTCTGACACCGTCGGTCCTGGTGCAAAGCCAGGCGAGGCAGCCATGTTTTCCGGCCCGTTAGCTTAAAATTAAAGCAGTAGTCTTACAAACTACCCAAGGTGGAGAGTTACCATCACGGGCTACCAATTTGCCGAAGAGTGTGGAAGTGGCACACCTGCCTTTGACGCAGGGAGTCCTGGAGCGTTACCAGGTTCGGCAGCCATTTTGAGGAGTTGAGAGCGGGACAAAGGCGGAGAAAGGAGAACAAGAACTTACTACAACAAAGAACAAACACCGTACGCAGATGAAGACTTGGGTCTTCTTTTGAGAAGATTGGAAGATTTATGAGCAACAAACTGAATAAAGCGAGTGTTCTGGTGCTGAACCGGAATTGGCAGGCGATCAACATCCGCACACCGGCGGATGCCATTTGTCAGATGGCCACCGGTGTGGCGACAGGCCTGGAGATTGAAGGCGAAGACCAGATTCGCCCGGTGAGTTGGGCGGAATGGTTGACACTGCCGGTTCGCGAGCAGGATGAAGCGATCCAGGCGGTCCGCGGGGCGATTCGCATGCCGACGGTGATTGTGCTGGCGAACTTCGCGAAGGTGCCGAAGAAGCGTCCAAAGTTTGGCGCCAAGGCGATTCGTGACCGCGATGGGAATCGTTGCCAATACACCGGCCGAGTGTTGAAGCCGGAGGAAGGGAGCATCGATCACATTCTGCCGGTCTCGCGGGGTGGCAAGGACGCGTGGGAAAACTGTGTGTGGGCTTGCAAGGCGATCAATTCCCGCAAGGGCAATCGGTTGCCGGATGAAGCGGGCTTGAAGCTGCTCACATTGCCAAAGGCACCGAAGGAGTTGCCGGTGACGGCGCTGCTTCGGAATCACCAGGGCATCGCGGATTGGAAGTGGTTTGTGAATGAGTAATGAATTTGAATCAGACAGCAGCTTGCGCGGGATTTCCAAGCGAGTTTTGCATTTTAGCTGATTCATACTGGTCGAAAACCAATGGTAACCGTGGGTTCGATTCCACATAACGTCTGTAGCAGGAGACCGGCGCGAAAGTGCAGCCGGGAAATGACCAGTGGAAGCGGCGCAAGCCATTTCCCCGTCATCGACTGGTGGTCTCCTGTTTCAGGCACTGTTAAAAATGGAAACTTATGTTTTTAGCAACGGGTAATGAAAGGGAAGAAGATGAATACTGAAACTTATATGGTTGTGGCTACCGTAACGGCAGTTGCCGTCGCAATGACGCTGGCTGGCAAGAGCAAGACGTTTATCGTACCGGAAGGTTTTTACGGCTTGCTGTATCGCCATGGCAAGTCGCAGCACCGGATCAGTCCGGGCAAGCACCACTATTGGAAGAGCGGTTACACGATGCACTTGGTGGATATGCGGAAGACGATCCTGACTGTCGCCGGACAGGAAGTGTTGAGCGTGGATAATGTTGGCCTGAAGGTCAGTGCGGTGTTGACGTATCAAGTCATCGAAGCCGAGACAGCCTTGCACTCGGTGGATAATTACATCACGCACTTGTACAACGCGGTGCAGTTGGCGTTGCGAACGATGATGGGCGCGCAGTCTATCGAAGCGTTGCTGAATCGGCGGCTCGACGTCGGCAAGGAATTGCTGGCGCTGGTGAAGCCTGAAGCGGAGAAGATCGGCATTCAAGTGCATGCTGTGGAAGTGAAGGACGTGATGTTTCCGGGAGAGCTGAAGAAGGCGTTCTCGGAAGTATTGCGCGCGCAGAAGGAAGGCCAGGCGGCATTGGAACGCGCGCGTGGTGAAACTGCCGCCTTGCGCAACCTGGCCAATGCCGCTCGAATGCTGGACAACAATCCGGCCTTGATGAACCTGCGCTTGATGCAGTCGATTGGCGCAGCAAGTGGAGCGGGTAATACATTGGTAATGGGAATGCCGACCGGCTTCATGCCGATGAAGAATGGCAAGCCAGGCACGGAGCATAAGCCGGGCACTGGTGAAACGTAGCGACGTAGCTGGATTCGTGAGGATTCATCCGTTGAAATTAAGACGGCTGAAAACTTACGTTTCCAGCTACGAGCGGATAGATTGAATAAGGAATTGAGATTGTTATGAGTGAATTTAACCGACAGATGATTCAGGTAACAGGAGAGGCGACGGGCTTTATTCCGGCACCGGAGAACAAAGGCAAGCCGATCACGGTGATTGGCACGAAGGCGATTCGCCAGACGTTTGATGACAAGTGCATCGAGCAGGCGTTGAATTCGCGCGGCGCGCCGGGCGTGACGGATTTGGTTTTGAATCCCGATGCGCACTGCGGTTACGGCGCGCCGGTGGGTTGTGTCCTGGTATCGCCAACGCACATTTATCCGGGCCCGGTGGGCGTGGATATCAAGTGTTCGATGAGCTTGCTCCAAATGGATTTGCCAGCGGAACAGATTAATGATCGCACGGTGCGCCGTGCATTAATCAACGCTATTGTGGAACGCACGCCGACAGGGGCGGGTCGCGGTCAGCGTTCGGCGAAGAAGGCGCGGAAGGTGAGTGCGATGGACGGCGAAAAGGTCCTCATTGAAGGTGCTTCGCCAGCGGTGTGTGCTGCACTGGGTATTCCACAGGATTGGGCGAGTCGTTGCGAAGACGCGTTTCACGTCGGTCACGATGATACGAAGGATGCGTTAGGCAATCGCCTGGCGTATTTGATCGGTGCGGGCAAGTTGACGAACTTTGAGGACAAGGTGATGCAGCTTGGCTCGTACGGTGGCGGCAATCACTTTGGCGAATGCGAAGTCGTGCAGTTGATCGATAACAAGCGGGCGCGTCGTGCGGCGGAGGTGTTTGGCATGAAGGATAATTGCGTCGCATTCCTGTCGCACTGCGGGTCGCGTGGCATGGGTCATAAGCTGGCGTCGGGTCAGTTCCGCGATTTGCAGGAGAAGTTCGAGCGTTGGCAGATTCCTTTGCCGGGTCTGGACAAGGAACTCGTTTACGCGCCGCTCGGAACTCCGGAAGCGGACGCGTATATCGATGATATGTCATTGGGCGCGAACTTTGCCACCGCGAATCATTTGCTCATCAATGCGCTGGTGTTGGAAGCGTTTCAGGAAGTGTTTCCAGGTGTGAAGGGACAACTGGTGTACTTCATCAGCCACAACATTGCGCGGCGCGAGCGGGTGAATAATGTGGAGGCGTGGGTGCATCGCAAGGGTGCGACGCGCGCGTTTCCGGCGGGTCACTATTCGCTGATGGACACACCGTATTACGAAACGGGGCATCCGATTCTATTGCCGGGAAATCCGCAGGACGGTTCGGTAGTGATGGTCGCGGACGCGGGCGCGGAGAAGAGTTGCTACTCGGTGAACCACGGCGCGGGTCGTTGTAAGGGTCGCAAGGCGGCAATCCGCGAATTGGATCAGGCGAAGGTAGATGCTGGGTTAGAAGCGCACGACATCCTCACGAATTGCCGTCAGTATCCGAAGGATGAAGCGCCAGCGGCGTACAAGGATTTCGCTGAGGTCTTACGTTCTGTGGAAGAAGCAGGCTTGGCGAGTCCGGTGGCGAAGCTGAAGGCGCGGTTTGTCATCAAGGATGCGGATATGAGTTTGAGAGGGGTGGCGTAAGTCCAGATGTTAGAGACTCCTCACGTCGTCTTCTACGAATTATTTGTAGGAGGCGAGGTGACGAGAAGCCGGCATCGCAGGTTTTCTTTCGAAGAACTTCACAAACTAATCCGTCCAATGTTCGAAGAGTGGACCGTTCGGTCCGTAGATAGGATCAGCCTTGGGTAAGGGAGTGTGCTCGATGTTGTGAAGCGCCTCGTGACGTTCGGCGGGACGGCCATAATTTACGTCCGCCTCCCGACCACCCGGATAAGCGCCGACCACGCCGAAGTTACTGCTGGCGCCCATATTCTTGTGAGAGACACCGGCAGGGATAATTATTACATCTCCAGCACGAACTCGTTGGGTGGTGCCATGTTCGCCACCCAGACGAACCGTGGCTGAACCTTTGTAAATTCCCAACACTTCATGAGTATTGCTGTGATAATGGTGAAAGGTATAAATTCCATTTCGCCACGCGCCTTTCCAATCGTTGCTCGCGAACAAACGCTCAAACATGGAGGCGAGGTCGCGCACGGTTGGATCCAGAGCCTGAGGATAGATTAACAGGGGGCATTTGGGATTATTCGGGATGGAACCGTCGTCCGGGAGCGGAAAAGCAAGCACGTTAGGCGGATGGACAAAAGCTTCAAACTCACGGGGCACGGAAATCGTAGATGTCTTCTCACTCATAAAACAACTTGCCAGAGGAAAATGAAGAATCAACTAGTAGTTGTCCCTTCACCCCTCTTTTCTTTCATTCGCCCTATCTCGCTTTGTCAGGAGCCGCATGGTAGAATCTCGCGCAAGCAACCACATTGGGAAGAAAATGACGTTGATAGAAAAAAAGCAAAACCTGCTCGCCACGCTCTCGCAGATCAAAGATGCGCAGGAACGCTTTGCTTATGTCGTTGAGCGGGGGCGTCGCCAACCGCTCTTGGACGCCTCACTCAAAACAGACGAGTTCCGGGTGGAGGGATGCCTGGCCAAGCTTTGGATTGTGCCGGAGTTTAAAGGTGGCAAATGCTATTTTAGAACGGATTCGGATTCGGCGATTATGAAGGGCGTTTCGTCCGTGCTTTGCGAGTTTTACAGCGGGCAGAAGCCGGAGGAGATTGTAAGCATTGACCCTTCCTTTCTCGGACAAGTGGGAATCACGCAACATTTGACGCAGAATCGTCGCAACGGGCTGGCGCGAGTGTGGGAAAAAATACGGGGGTTTGCACAGAGCCATCAAAAAGCGGAGCCGCCACCTTCATCCTCGACCCCGACTTATCTATGAGCTTTCACTTGTATGACAGCCATAATCATTTGCAGGATGCGCCGCTTACGCCGCACCTTGATGGCATTCTGAGGGAGCTTGACCAACAAGGAGTGGTGAAGATGGTGGTCAACGGCACACAGGAAGCAGATTGGCCGGCTGTATTGGAACTGACCAAAAAAAATTCCAAGGTCATCCCCTGCTTTGGCCTGCATCCATGGTATGTGGCGCAACGTTCTGCCAATTGGCAATCGCACTTGTTGCAACATCTCGAGCAAGTTCCGGCGGGCATTGGTGAGATTGGCTTGGATCGGTGGATTGAAGGTTATGATTCGCCGCAGCAGGAGGAAGTATTTATTTGGCAGTTGCGACTGGCAGCAGAGCGGAACCTGCCGGTGAGCATTCATTGTCTGCGCGCGTGGGGCAGGTTGCTGGAACTTTTACAGCAGGAACCACGGCCAGAGTGCGGATTTTTGCTCCATTCTTATGGCGGACCGCAGGAAATGATTGAATCGTTGGCAAAGCTGGGGGCGTATTTTTCAATCTCCGGCTATTTCGCGCAGGAACGCAAAGGCAAACAACAGGAAATATTTCGTCACGTGCCCCGCGAACGCTTACTCATTGAAACCGATGCGCCCGATATGTTGCCGCCGGAGAAGTATGTTGATTTTCCGCTGATTGATGAAAGCTCGGGCAAATCGATTAATCATCCTGCGAACATTGGGGCGGTTTATCGGTTTGTGGCGGAATTGTTGAATGAACCCATTGAAGTTGTAGCCCAACGCACGGAGGAGAATTTTCAAAGACTGTTTGGTTCTTTGCAGAAGTAAGCGTTACACCCTCTGGCTTTATTTCCCTTCAGCAATTTTATTTACAATGTGCGCCGCAGCAACAAATCCAAAAGTTCCCGTGACAAAGCTGGCTGTTCCGTAGCCGCTGTTGCAATCCAACTTAAGCGGAGTATCTGGTTCGGGTTGGGCGCAAACGGAACCGTCCTTACGCGGATAAGTTACCGGCTCGGTGGAGAAAACGCAGTCCACCTTGAAAGGTTTTTCTCCCCGTGGAAATTTGTGGCGCACCCGCAACTTGGTCCTCGTTTCCCGCAAAAGTCGATCGTTCGTAGCAAAGGCAAGATCGGCAACACTCACTTGCGAAGGATTTTTTCGTCCGCCAGCAGCACCGGTCGTGAGGATCGGAATTCCTTTTTCGCAGCAGAGAGCAATCATCAAACATTTTTTGGTGGAGCTATCAATGGCGTCCAAAACGCAGTCGAAGCCAGCAGCGAGAATTTCGTTGGCATTGGATTCGGTAAAGAAAGCATTCACGGAATGAATCTTACATTCCGGATTGATTGCCTGTGCGCGCCGCGCCATTACTTCAACCTTGGATTTTCCAATTTCGCCATCGAGCGCGTGCAACTGACGATTCACATTGCTGACGCAGACGTCATCCAGATCAATGAGAGTGAGTTGGCCAAGGCCGGAGCGGGCCAAGGCCTCCACCGCCCATGAGCCCACGCCGCCGATGCCAATGACACAGACATGGGCATGGCGCAGGCGTTGCAAGCCGTCAGCGGTAAACAGGCGACCGACCCCGCCAAACCGTTCATCATAATCACTCATCCGACTAATTTTATTAACGACACTCCCCTGCTTTGCCAAGCGTTGAAGCAATTCAGTGAATTGGACAAATCATTATATGGTTTGATGATTGAATTTTTCGATTAGACGTGGCTCAATGAGAAGGAGCAACAAATTCAACGCTCCGCGCATCGGTAGCTCAATTGGATAGAGCTTCTGACTTCGGATCAGAAGGTTGCAGGTTCGAGTCCTGCCCGATGCACCACTTCAATCAGCAAACTTTCTGACTGGTGCTTTCTACTGCTTGGACTTTGTTGAGGATAGGAAGTGGTATTCCATGGGCTGGAGCAGGAGTGGTTGGCTGTCAGGAATTTTTACGATTAATGGCCGATCGGTCCAGTTGAGAATCAAATTATGAACCCGCCCTCCCAAGATTCGCTCATTATCAAAATCCAAACGCGGGGTGATGCCATGGCGACGCAAGAGTTCGCGAAATTCAGAACGGAGCAAGGGTTCATTCTTTAATGGAATTGGAACAATTCGAGAATCATGGGACAACTTTGCAAAAAACTTTTCTCCAAGCACCTGGGGCATCAAGTTCCACATGGGAATGATGATGTGATGATATCGACGCAGCTTGGAGGGTGAAAGCAAATCGCGCTCGGTGATAAGTTCATAGGGCAGGCCAAAACTTTCGACTAATCCGGTCATCTTGCTTAAATGATTTTGCAGATCTGGTCGGGGGACAAACAGGTTCGTTGCGCTACGAACAGGCAATGCGGCGGCGGCCCACGTTGGTTGGAACAATGCTACTGTAGCGGGAGCTGTTTGCACCTCATTCTTGAGTTTTTGGGAAAGGAGAAAGTTTGATAATCGTGGAAATAAATTAGTTTCCCACTGCGGTTCGGTTTCATAGACGCGCACCGGCATGGCGTGGTGGACTGCGCCGCGCGCGATTTGTCGGGCGATGTCGCGTTGCAGCGAGGCCAGCGTGAAATTTCAGACACCATCATGGAACTCGTTGTCCTCCCAACCGACGCCGGAATCGACCAGCGTTCGATGCAAATCGAATGATGCCGCTGCCGCTGCTGACCGGTAGAAATCTGCATTCGGGGTGGGCGTCCAGTCACGTCCATAATTTGCCACATTTACGGAAATATAACCGAAGGTTCCGACTGGCTTGCGAGTAAACGCTTTTACTTGAGCCACAGCTTCTTTTTGAAAAATTTCCCCGGCAAATTCAGTGCGGAATTGATGAAATAAAATGTAGTCGCGGCTTTGAGCACCGATTGAAGGCATGGGCAGCTCACGCAATTCCGGAAGGTGTTGTCGTTGTCGCCAGTGATTGAATTCCTTAAGCGAGTGGGGCGAATATCCTGATGCGACACTGCCGATTCGGTTGAAGTCAGTGAGGTAATCGCCAATATAAAAGCCGGTTTCACCCATGTAACCCCAGCCGATGACAAAACCCAGCACGCGAGCATCGCGTCCGTAGCGTTTGGCGCACAACTCCAGAAAGTGATTAAACTTTTTGCGCTGCTGCACATCGAAAAGGTCGATCATCGACGCATTCGGATTTTTGTTCCACTGGTTGGTAAGGGTCGAGCCGTCACTGAGTCGATCGAAGACGCCATCGCTTTCGTCGAACCGCGGAGTCAGGTGGAGCACGACCTTTTTTCCCCTGCTGGCGACCATGTTGATGCCGGTATCCAGTTGGGAAAAATCAATGTTTCCTCCATGATAACTACCGGCGAACAAGAGTCCTATGGCATCGAAGTCATAGGTGAGCAATCGAGCGAGTTCATTGGTCGTCGTCTCGTACGGAAAAGGATACGGCAACCACGCGTGATGGTGGTCACGCAGGAATGATTGAGTTTCGCGAACGGTGGCTGATTGGCCAACTAACGTGACAAACCAGATGAGGACTGCGATGCACGCTGCTTGAAGAGACAGCTTGAACCTTCTAACTTTGAAATTTCTTGATGACACGCTCAAGAGCGTCGAGGCCGGTTTCGAGCTTTTTCATTTCCGGGCCAAAGCTGATACGACAGTAATTCTCGTAGCGACTGTGAGCGCGCCGACTGCCGGGATTCACGTCGAAGAAGACCCCGGGGACGATGATGACCTTTTCCTTCAATCCCTGGCGGAAGAAGCTAATTCCGTTATTGAGCGGCTTAGGCAAGTTGGAAAGGTTGGCCCATATATAAAACGCCCCCGTCGGTTCGGCGTCCACAGTGATGCCCATCTGTTTGAGACGAGCCAGAACATACTCACGCTTTTTGCCGAAGTGCTTTTGGATGGCTGCAGTTTCCTGAGCAGCAAGTTGAGAATCAAGCAATTTGGCGGCGATGCTCTGAAAGGGATGATTTGCTCCGCCATCGAGGAACGAGCCGGCGCTGGCGATGGCTTCAATCACTGCTTTTGGGCCAAGCGTCCAACTGATGCGCCAACCGGGATAACGCCAATTCTTGGTCAAGCCATCCACGATGATGATGGGATCGGCTTCAACATCGTCAACATAGGCCGCGGCCGAAACCATTTTGGAAGGTTCGCTGGCGGAACTGTTGTAGATGTAATGTGAGTAGAACTCATCAATAATTAATGAGCATTGGCACTCGCGTGCCAGGCCGCACCATCCACGCAGTTCCTCGCCTTCGATCAGTTGACCGGTAGGATTACAAGGGTTGCTGACGAGCAACGCGCTCAGGCCGCGTCCGAGGATTTCCTTTTTCAAGGCAGGCAGCGGAATTTTATAACCGGCCTCGGCGTCGAGCAAAATGGGGATGGCCGTGAAGGCTTTGAACACGCTCAACAATTCTTCATAAGCCGTGTAGTCGGGAATGAAATGGCCCATGTTGACGTTGCCCAAAGCGCTCGCCAGACGGGTCAACGCGAGACGTCCGCCACTGGCGATGCTGACGTTATCGCGCGTGTATAGAGATTTTTTGTCGTGGCGATAAGTGGTATTATAAAAATCCGCGACGGCCTGGCGCAGATCTCCATTGCCAGCAACCGGACCGTATTGTTGCGTAGTGGCGGGAATGGTCAGGCTTTCGATGCGAGCGGGAGCTTCCGCGATGGGGCCGGTCTCGGGAGAGCCTTGGCCCAAATTAGCCCAATGCGGATCGTCGTAGCTGAAGCCGTGCTGCGCCGCCTCGTGCATCACGTAAATGACGCCTGTTCGCGGAACAAACCTGAAACCCGGTATGGTGGATTCTTGCATTGTGTTTGGACGACCAAATACTCAATTGTCCGGACAAGGAGGTTAGCCGATAGGAGCATTGGTGGCTAATGGAAAAAACTGCCCGGCACGCCAGATATGGTTGCGGCACATTTTTAGTGCAGTTTTACATTTTGGAATTACGATACAGAAGATGTCGGACGCCTACAATCAACTGCTCGATGCCACCATTCAACACCTGCAAGGGTTGAAGGCGCGGGGCGTTCGGTTTGTTTCGGTGGAGCAGGAGAATCTTTCAGCTTTGACGCGTACGCCACGGCCCCCTGCCCAAATACCGGCTGCATCGGTTACCCCGCCGCCAGTTCCAAAACCCGTAGAGCGTCCAGTCGTTCAAGCAGCACCACTCTTTTCTACACCTACGGAAATTCCAATTGCCACGGGGCCAGTGTTAACTGGGGAGGCCAAAGTCGCAGCATTTGCCGAATTGCGCACACGGGCGATGGTTTGTGTGAAGTGTCCGCATCTCGCGGCTTCGCGCAAAAATGTGGTGTTTGGCGTGGGGAATATTGATGCGGAGTTGATGTTCGTTGGTGAGGCACCGGGGGCAGACGAAGATGCACAAGGCGAACCGTTCGTGGGCAAGGCGGGTCAACTGTTGACCAAGATTATTCAGACGATGGGCTTGCAGCGTGATCAAGTTTATATCGCCAACATTTTGAAATGCCGTCCCGATACGCCAGGACAAAGCGCCGGGAATCGCAAACCAACTCCGGAAGAAATGCAAACCTGCATTCCTTATTTGCACGAACAGATTGATTTGATCCGGCCAAAAGTTCTAGTCGCGCTGGGAGGCACCGCCATGGAAGGGTTGCTGGGCAAAACCGGTATTACCAAATTGCGCGGTCAATGGCATACCTATCGCAATATTCCGCTCATGCCGACGTATCATCCCTCGTATTTGCTACACAACCAGCTTTTGAGTGAAAAGCGGCGCGTCTGGGAAGACATGCTCGGGGCGATGGAGAAGCTCGGCATGCCCATCAACGAGAAGCAGCGCAATTTTTTCCTGAAGGGTTAAATTGCTTTTTGGTTTGCAGGAGCGCACACTGCCTCAAAACAGGAGTGAAACTACGCTGGAAAATTGCAATTGGATGTGTCGTCCTGCTTGGGTTGATCGCCCTGTGGATGACCATAACACACTATCGCGCGAAGAACCGGCTTGCCGCTTATCGAAAACAACTCGTTGCCCAAGGCGAGAAGCTCACCAGCGGTGAACTCAGTCCCCGAGTTCCTGAAAGCCAGTCTAATGGCGCACAAAACCTGATGGCGGCTGCGGCTCCGCTGGGCCTCAGCAATTCAAATTATTTACCAATCGCCACCATGATGGCTTCCGGCCATGCGCGGGTCAGTTGGCAACAAGCAATACTGCCCACGAAGGATATGGCCAACCTTTGGCCGCAATTCACCAAAGAGTTTGAGGATAAGCGAGACGCAATCGCGAAGGTGCGGACCGCGCTGGAGAAACCAGTCTTATTCTTTCCGCTTAATTATAACCAAGGCTTTAGCATCCTATTGCCGCATCTGGCCCGCCTGAAAATGATTGAATTTTTGCTGGCTTTCTCGGCACTTCAGCAATTGCGTCAAACCAATTCTGTTGAGGCGTGGAAAGACCTGCGTGCTAGTGGTGTATTAGTGCGATCTTTTGGACAGGCTGAACCTTTGGCGATCAGCCAATTGGTGCGAACGGCCATGGCCAATATTGGCATTAACACGACCTGGGAAGCGCTTCAATACCAAGGCTGGACCGAGGAACAATTGGCCGGGCTGCAACAAATATGGGACTCCTTCAGCTTGCTGGATGAACTGGAACCCAGCCTGGCGATGGAACGGTCAATGGGGCAGGAACTATTTCCTTTTGTCCGTGACTCATTCGGCAATGTTCAATCGGTTACCGGTCTCGGCAGCGTAGGGACAACACAGAGTGGATTCTCCGAATTAGCTGAGCTTGGAAAAGGCCTGGTAAACGATCCAGTGGAAGGTTTTCAGGCTGTCTTGAATCGTTATCCCAGATACTGGGCGTGGAAAGGCTGGTGGTCCTATGATGAAGAAATTTGCTATCTGGAAGGGTATCAGGCGGGTATTGATGCCATTCGAGTTGCACGGAAGAGTCAGGCTTGGGCGATGGCGGTCAAGGAACTAAATAACAATCTTAACAATGTCCGGAAATCGCATTTCAAGGTCGAGAAGCGGTACCTCCTTGGCGCAACCGACTGGAACACTTCCAACTTTTTGCTAAAAATTGCCGATGCTGAAACTGCGCGCAGGCTGCTGGTAACTGCCATTGCGCTGAAACGCTATCAACTTAAAAATGGAGCGTATCCAAAGGAATTGAGGTTGTTGGTTCCAGATTATCTTACTGCTGTCCCGATTGACCTCATGGATGGCAAGACGGTTCGTTATCGTGCGAATGCGGACGGGACGTTTTTGCTTTATTCGGTCGGTGAAGATGGAAAAGACAATGGTGGCGACACATCCGAAAAAGAGCCGCAACCAACATCTGGAAGAATGCCGCGTCATGCTCCCTGGTTCAAGCGACGCGATGCAGTCTGGCCCGTTCCGGCCAGTGCAGAGGAAGTTAAAGCATATCAGGACCAAGTCCTGAAAAATTGGAAAATGAAAGAAGAATTTCGCAAGCAAATACCGACCAATTTAACAGGTTCCAATGCAATGCAATTATTCCGCGAACGCTATGGGGTTTCCCCTTCGGCCCCCGCAAAAACAAATTAGCGGAGTAATATCTTCGTATAGTTGCCAAGATTGCTGGCTTGCACCCGTTCTGCTTTCCCGATAAGCACTTTGGATGCTCAAAGCTTTCATCGAACGGTTGATACATTGGTATATGGGTGCGCTGGAGACATGGGGCCATCCATTGATTGCCTTGATGATGGCGCTGGAAAGCACGATTGTGCCACTGCCGAGCGAGTTGATTATTCCGCCAGCTGCACATATCGCTTACACGCATCCCGGTGGTAAACTCACCATTCTGGGAATCATCATCGCTGGAACGCTTGGGTCGTGGCTGGGCGCGAGCATCATGTATTGGACCGCGCGCGTTGCGGGCCGTCCCCTCCTGCTCCGTTACGGGCGTTACGTTTTGATTTCACCTGCAAAAATTGAAGGGGCGGAACGTTGGGCCACGAAGTTCGGCGCCATGGGCATATTTATTTCACGTTTACTGCCGGTGGTGCGTCACTTGATCGGCATTCCGGCGGGAATTGTTCGTATGGATTATAAACTTTTCTCTCTATTTACAATATTGGGTTCTGGGATTTGGTGTGGAGTGCTTTGCTGGCTGGGTATCAAAATGGGGCAGGACGAAAAATTGATGAAAGGCGAATATCATCGCATTGCCCTGTGGCTGGCTGGAGCGATGCTGGTGCTGGGTGGTATTTATTATTTCTTCGTGCATCGGCACATGAAGAAAGCACCGGAAAAGAATTAGCGGAACGGCCAACCGACGTCACTCTTTTACTCGGATCAGGGTCTTTACGGCACGATTGCCGACTGCCATTGATTTGAACAATTCCGGCAATTGGCTCAAGGCACATTCGCCATTTACGAAATCATCGGCTTTGATTACGCCGTCTTCAATTAATTGCAAGGCACGGCGGATCGTCCGTGGAGTGTGATGAAAGCTGGCGAGTAGTGTCAGATTGGAATAGTGGATTAAAGCAGTGTCGAGTGAGATAGTCGTGCCGGACGGACAACCGCCAAAGAAATTTACCGTACCGCCTTTGCGCACGAGTTTGGTCGCGGCTTCCCACACCTCGGGTTTACCCACGGCCTCGACTACCACGTCGAATTCTGAACTGGCTCCGGAGCGAATGGCTTCGATGAGATTGGACTCGCCTGAAATATCAATAACTTGAGCGGCACCCAGTTTTCGAGCGGCTTGCAAGCGTACTTCTCCCCTGCCCGCAGCGGTAACAACACAGCCCGCATTTTGCGCCAGAGCCACGAACATCAAGCCAATCGGGCCGGTGCCAATGACCAACGCTTTTTGACCAGCATGCAGTCGGGCGTCCTCGACTCCTTGCACCACGCAAGCCAAAGGTTCCGTCAAAGCGGCGTCACGAAAGCGGGTTTCGGGTTTGAGGCGCAGCATGTTCTTCTGTACCAAGCGTGCGGGAACGACTATGGATTCCGCATACGCTCCGTTTAGGAATAGCAAATCATCACACAAATTTTCCTGATTATTCTGGCAATAGAAGCACTTGCCACAGGGAGCGGAATTGGCCACGCCTACACGGTCACCCGGCTTCCAATCAGAAACTTCGGGATGCACTTCACTGATGATACCCGCGAGTTCATGGCCGAAGACCGCCGGAGGAACGATCATTTTGGCATGATAGCCGCGTTTGAAGACCTTGAGATCGGTGCCACAAGTCAGGGCGGCTTCGATCTGAATCCGCACTTCGCCCGGACGCAACATGGCTGGCGTCCTGTCCTCAACCTTGATTTGTTCCTGACCGTATAACACTGCGGCTTTCATGCGAAGATTTATGGCATTAAAAACGGTCAGGAGCCAACGGAATGTTTAAAACCAATTTCTTAAACTGACCCGATTGCCAAGCGCAGCCTTTCGAGTAATTTAATATTAGGAGTTATTTTGTAACACGCGAGCAGCGGTTTGAACCGCTGTTGGAAAGGAGAAAATGAAGTTATTCAATTCGCTTTCAATCATCACGGTGAGCACCATGCTTTTGTTGAGTGGGTGTGCGACGCATAATAGGACCGTGGCCATGAGAAGAGTTATCCCGGCACCGCCAGCACCCAGAGCTGAAACGCAAGAGCCTAAACCGCCTTCAGCAACAGAATGGGTACCTGGCCATTGGGTCTATCATAGTGACCACTGGACCTGGATCCACGGTTCCTGGGTATAAAAATACCCGGAAGTTTAAGCTCGGCTTAACGTACTGGTGCAGTAAATCAATAAAAGTAGCGCGAACTACTTCTTTGTTGAATTCGCTGGCTTGCGAGTCATCAGGTAAATCCCTCCGACGACTACCAAAGCGATGATTACGCCGATAAGCAGCCAACGTTGATTCTTTTGTGCGGTAGGAGCCACGGCGTCTGGTGAAGTGGCTGCGGCGACCGTTCCTGGCTTGGCCACTTTAGTTTTGGTTGGAGCAGCAGCGGCTTCTTTTTCTGCCTGAGCCTTTTCCTCGGCTTCAGTCTTGGCGCGGGCCTCGGCCTTGATCTTGGCCACTTCGGCGCGCATCGGCTCCTTGTTCACCGGGTGCTTGTGCCATTCGATCCCATAGTCATGGTAGCCCTCATTCATGTGCTCATACACTTCCAGCCCGTGCTGCTCGCTTAACTCGGCCTGGGGGATGCCGCAATACTTCACGATGGCCTTGCGCCAGCTCTCAATCTCATCGCCCTGCGCATCGGCGGGCTTGGGGGTCTCGTCATAGATCTTCT
>JAQGPC010000268.1 GCA_028293285.1 Pedosphaera sp. | reverse complement strand
GGATGGTCTTTGACCCCGGCGCAACTCCGAACGCTGGAAAAGGAATTGGCTCACACTCACGATGCCGCCCTGTTGCGTCGGCTCCTGGCCGTGCTGGAAGTCGGCCAAGGTCGTTCCACCACCGAGGTGGCGCAGTGGCTGCGGGTGAACCGACGCAGCGTCTATCGCTGGGTGGAACGCTTTGCCGCTTCCCACCGACCCGAGGCTTTGAGCCACCAACGCGGCCAGGGACGCCCCCGGATCTGGAGCGAGGATTTGGCCCAACTCCTGGCCTCCGCTCTGGCCCAGTCGCCGCGGCAATTAGGTTACTCGGCCAACACTTGGACCGTTCCCGTGCTGCAAGCTTTTCTGGCGGTCTATCTTCCCGGACAGGAAGTTTCGGCCCGGACCGTCCGGCGGCGGTTAAGAGAGTCCGGATACGTCTGGAAGCGCTTCCGCCATGTGCTGGCCCCGGACCCGGAGGCAGAGAAAAAAACGCCGGCTTTTGCGGCAAATTCGAGCTTTGCCCGCGCATACGGCACTCTTGGCCGAGGATGAAACCGACCTGTTGCTCTTTCCGCCATTGCGGGCCGGTTGGGCGGCATCCGGTCAACCCGCCACGGTGCCCCTTTCGGGCGCCAACGCTCGCCGCACCCTCTTTGGCACGCTCCAACTGCGCACGGGGCGGATGTTGTTCCTGGAGCAGACGCGCAAGCGCGCCCAGGAGTTCCAGGAGTTTTTGGACTTCATTCGGGAGCATTACCACGGTTGGCCCGTAGCGCTGCTCTTGGACGAAAACCCCAGCCACACCGACGAGGCAACCCAGTCGCTGGCGGAAGATCTGGACATCCAATTATTGTGGCTACCCAAACGCAGTCCCCAACTCAATCCACTGGACCAATTATGGGGCCATGGCAAGCGGGCGGTTTGTGCCAATTACCAGCATCCTGCCATCGAAGACCAAGGTTACCACTTTAGCAAATACTACCACGAACTCTCACCCACTAATTTGCTCCTCAAGGCCGGCATGCTCTCGCCCAACTTCTGGCTTTACAATGTGTGACATTAATTTTGGCTACTCGCTTAGCCTGCCGATTTAATTGCTTTTTTGACATATGTTTTCTCGGTTCTTCGATGCGGTTTCGTTAACCCGATTAGTTACAGTTGAGCTCAAATCGAGTCTGCCAGCCTGCTTCTGGGCATGTTCATTGGAGAGATGTCCATAAACTTTGCCGATGAGGATGCCCCCGTCCTGATGACCCACCCATCGGGCGATGGTCATGTAATCAATTCCTGCCATGACACACTGACTGATGAAATGGTGCCGGCAATCGTGAAATCCAAAGGCCGGCAGATTAGCCGCAGTTCGAGCTAGGATGAGACTTTCCCGAAAGGTTTTCGCCGGGCGATCTTCTTCCCTGTGACGAGGGGAGGGGAAGAGCCATTCGGAGTCCGGGACGCGGCGGTGCAGCATTTCTTTAAGCAGTGCTTCAAGGTCGGGATTAAAATCGACCACACGCCATTTGCGATTCTTGGCATCCCCCTCTGCGCCGATGGTGAGTTGCCGTTTCTCCCAGTTCACATCTTTCCAGCACAGCCGCAAGGTTTCGGCCAGACGGGCGCCGCAGTAGGTCATCAAACGGATGTAATCGGCGAACTGCTGGCCATTTTGCAAAGGTTCACCTTCTTCACCGGGCGGCGCCAGTCGCCCCTCGTGGTATATCGGCTGCAAAGCCAGGTGGCAAAGCCGCTCGATCTCCGCAGAGGTCGTAAAGTTCCGCTTGCGAGTAGTGGTTTTTAAGGGGCGGAGGTTCTCTGTCGGAAGTTGGGTCAGCCATTTATCATCAATGGCCTTATTGAGCACATTGCGCAGAACCGTCACTTCCAGATTGACGGTGCGCGCTGCCAAGCCGGCTGACTGGCGTTTAGCAATGAAACTATTGATAAGGGTCCGATTGATTTTATCCACTCGCACATGCCCCAAGTGTTCCTTCCAACGATCAATGGCATATTTCTTCAGTTTCCAATGTAGAAGCCTTCTTGGCGTCTTTGGCCTGCTTATAATGCGCCAAGTATCCGTCTGCGAACTCCAAGAATTTCGGCGTCCGTTTAAGGATCGGGAGTTTTCCTTTCCGGCGGGTGACCAGAAGATCCTGCAACTGGTCGCGGGCTTGGGCAGGGGAGGTGGCCTTTTCCAGCGGGACGCGGCGCACTTTTTTATGCCCGGTCTCGGCATCCTCGATGGTCAATTGCGCATAGTAACGGTTATTGCGCACCCAGAGTCCACGAATTGGGCGCTTGCGCTCATCGACAACCCTATGGTATTTATGTTCTCGATGCTGACGACTGCGTCCATTTTGACCTTGAGTGCCAGCGGGAACGTTGTTTTCCGTTGCAATGCCTTTCACGGCGTTACACCAGCACAATTTTTAGCACAGGGTCAAACCGGAGCAACCTCTATTAACGTAAGTCCTTGGTAATCAAATTGCCCACGTGGCGGAATTGGCAGACGCGCTAGATTCAGGTTCTAGTGAGTAACATCGTACAGGTTCAAGTCCTGTCGTGGGCACCATCTTCAAGGCATCTGTTTGTCGGCATAATCGAGGAAAATTTTCCAATCACCCTTGGTCATTGAATGTTTGCCGGGGCGGAGGTAATAGCCGAGGCGGCTGTCCACCAAATGATTTACTTCGGGTAGATTTTTCGCATCCAACCCTCCTGCGCCAAGAAATCGATAGACCGGATCGGCCGCGCGCAGCACTTCAAATTGTCCCTCAGGATTCGCCCATTGATCTTCAGTTGCGGCAGCAAACAGCACAGCGCGGGGGGCGACTAAAGCAACGAGCAGGTTTTGATCAATGGGCAACTTTTCCGGCATGTCGTTGTATTTTTTAAATTGATCATTGAACCAGTGGGGAAAATTGGTGTTGATAGTTTTTACCGATTCTCCCACGGTGCCGCGACTCGGAGCGCTGCCGCCAGTGCCAGCTTGTAACGGAATGGTCAGGGCGATGCGCTCATCAAAAGCGCCAGCTACCAAAGCAGCTTTGCCGAGACGGGAATGCCCCACTACTGCAATGCGCTTGGGATCAATGTTCTTGTCGGTCACCAAATAATCGATGGCCCGCGAAGCACCCCAAGCCCATGCAGCAATCGCGCCGGTGTCATTATTTTTCAACCAGGCGCGCAGACCCGTCATGGCGTTGGCATCATCAGGTTGCACGTCACCACAATAGATTGAAGCGAAGGCGTAGCCGCGATCGATGGTTTGTTCAATGGCCCAAGTGTCCACTTGTGTGCCGCGACCTTTTTCGTTGGCGGCATGATTGGCATTTCCTGGACGATTTTTAGGCACCCAGCCATTTGGCGAAGCGATGGTGGTGTCAGTCAAAAGAGCATCATTCCCGTAAAAGTTCAGGCCAAGAAAAACCGGAAAGCCGCGACTTTTTCCAGTGTGTGTCTTCGTATTTTTGGGATGATGATTCGGCGTAATCAAGAGCAAGGTGATTTGTGGCGCGTTCGTATCCGAACTGAAGGAGATGGTGACTTCCTTCTTCGTGGCTTTGCCGCCGAAAAAATTCTTATTAACCCGTTCAACCACAAACTTGGGTTGGTGCGGCGAGGACGGCATCGTTCCATACATGAAAAATTGGAACATCGATTTCAATTCCGGCCGGCGGTCATGAAACCACTGCTGTTTTGAAGTGATTGGTTCACCATGACGCATGACGAGCGGGTTGGGTAGCGGATCAGACACGACTTCAGCCGTGCCGTTGATGGCGAACGCAGAAAACAGGATAGTGACGAATAAGGCAGAAAAGCTCGGTTTCATAATAAGCAGGCAAGATTAAGCGTGTTCTGACAGAATGACAATTCAAAGGATTCCGAGTGGAGCGAAACATCGGTATTTGCCCTATGGACAACCAGCGGTCGGTTATGGAAGCATCCATCACGAATGATGAACGATGCTTTCACTGAATTTGCGGCAAAAATGCGAAAGGGCGGATTGAGCGATGCCGCCATTCGCGCTTTTAAGCATAGCTATGATAATTTGATCGCGGGACAAACCGGGTTGATTTCCGAAAGCAGCATTCAACCAGTCACCCAACTGCCCCGCTTCGAAGAGATCACGAAAGGATCCATAAATGGTTCCCTGCTTTCACAAGCTGTTGTCGTGAAGCTCAACGGCGGGCTGGGCACGAGCATGGGATTGGAAAAGGCCAAGTCATTGCTACGCATCAAGGACGAATTAACGTTCCTCGATTTTATTGCAAAGCAGATTTTGTATTTGCGTGAACAGCAGGGCTCACAATTGCGCTTCCTAGTGATGAACAGTTTCAGCACGAGTCGAGATACACTGGAGTTTTTCAAAAAGTATCACGAGTTGGGCGAGCCGCGCGATTTGGAACTAATGCAAAATGCAGTGCCCAAGGTGGATGCGAAAACTCTAAAGCCAGTTTCCTGGCCTGCCAATGTCGAGTTGGAATGGTGTCCGCCAGGTCATGGTGATTTGTATCCTTCGCTGCTTGGTTCGGGTTGGCTGGATCGTTTGCTTGCGAACGGCGTGAAATACATGTTCGTCTCCAACTCAGATAATCTCGGGGCCAGTCTCGACCTGAACTTATTAAGTTACTTTGCCGGATCAAACCAACCCTTCCTCATGGAGGTATGCGAACGAACGGCTTCCGACAAAAAGGGTGGTCATCTCGCGCAACTAAATGGAAAATTATTGCTGCGCGAATCGGCGCAATGCCCGGAGGAGGATTCCACAGCGTTTCAGGATATTTCCAAACATCGCTTTTTCAACACCAACAATCTCTGGATACGACTCGATCATTTGAAAGCATTGCTCGATGCACAAGGTGGCTTTATTCCGCTGCCCATCATCAAAAATTCCAAGACGGTTGATCCGCGTGATAAAAATTCAACCAAGGTATTCCAATTGGAAACCGCGATGGGCGCAGCCATTGAATGTTTTGATAACGCAGGGGCGATTGTGGTTCCGCGCACACGCTTCGCGCCGGTGAAGACGACCTCTGATTTGCTCGCGTTGCGTTCCGATGCCTATGAAGTCACACCTGATTGGCGTCTGGAATTATCGCCCGTCTGCCAGGGCATTCCGCCGACGATTGACCTCGATGCCGAGTATTATAAATTGGTGGATCAACTCGATTCCAAACTGATTGATGGTGTGCCCTCACTTGCGCAATGCCGCGAATTAACCGTGCGCGGCCCGGTGC
Organism: Pedosphaera sp.; assembly: GCA_028293285.1. Classification (GTDB taxonomy): domain Bacteria; phylum Verrucomicrobiota; class Verrucomicrobiia; order Limisphaerales; family Pedosphaeraceae; genus Pedosphaera. The sequence continues at coordinate 80,212 of JAQGPC010000268.1, read as the reverse complement.
TGTTCAATGCCAAAGACATTTTCAAAGGCAAGGTAACGCTGGTGAATAAATCCACGACGCCCAAGCCGGTGCCGGCAGGTGATTACACAAATGCCAGCAAGGAATTGTGATGCGGGTGCATCAAGGCAGTGATTTTCTCCAATCAAGCGCGATTTTTGAAAGCCGCTTGGTCACCTTGGTGTTGGCCTCAGCCAGATTGGTTTCTTCATTACGGTCCTTGCTCAAGTCGTAAAGCTCCGCTCCGGTTCCATCGGCATTGATGAGCAATTTCCAGTTGCCGTCACGAACTGAAACATTCGGGCTGCGGTCTCTCCCTTTGGGATATCCAAAGGAACTATTCCTGCCATATTCCCAATGCAAAACCTGTTTTCGCGTCACGGACTTTCCGGAAAATGTTTTACTGAAATCTTCGCCGTCATATTTCGCATTCTTGGGCATCGGTGCCTTGGCCACAGCACAAAAGCTGGGAAATAAATCGACACCGCACATCACCGTTTTCTCATCGACACGTCCGGCTGGCGTATGGCCGGGCCAGCGCACGATGAATGGCATGCGCACGCCCCCTTCATATAAACTGATTTTGCTGCCGCGTAATCCGCCCGCGCGCGCGCCGCCGAAAGTGGGCAACGGCCCATTGTCACTGGCGAAAACAATCAAGGTGTTTTCTTCCAAGCCAAGTTCTTTCAATCCGGCCAGCAACCGGCCAACCTGCTTGTCATACTCTGCCAGTACCGCGTGAAACTTGGCCTGACGGTCCTCATTATCCTTCAAATCTTTTGTCCCGCTGGGCACCCAGGGCGTGTGCACGTCATCCGGCCAAAGATTTACGTAGCAAGGTTTATCCTTATGGCGGCGAAGGAAGTCCAAAGTCTTGTCCACAAAGTAAGCGGTGCGATCCCAACGCTTCACCTTGTCATCCGGCGACCAAATCCAATTGTGCGCGGTAATGTCCGGCTCCGGTTCAGGGCTTTCATAAGTGCTGACATGCTCATCAAATCCATACGCGGAGAAGGGCGGGGCATTCGTCACGTCGCGACCACCGCCCATATGCCATTTGCCGATATGTGCAGTAGCGTAACCAGCTTCTTTGAGCGTGCGAGCGATTGACGGGGCTTTGGAATCGAGAAAGTCAGCTTGTTCGCAGGCGCGATTACCGGCGCGAGTTTGAAGGTAATTGGTGATGCGCCACCTTGCTGGATACATGCCGGTCAGATAGCCGGTTCGCGAAGGCGAGCAAACCGGAGATGCTGCGTAAAATTGGGTGAACCGTGTGCCGTCTTTCGCGAGTTGGTCAATGTTCGGTGTCGGCACAAATTTTCCGCCATAGCAACCCACGTCGCCGTAACCCATGTCATCGGTAAGCAGGAAAATAATGTTGGGTCTGCTCGAAGGCTTCTCAGCCGCCGTCGAACCAAACGCGGCGCTGACCAAAATAATAAATACTAAGTATCGAAGACGTAATTTCATTCAGTAGCTTTCGCCTTTTTGCCAGCTTTAGGTTTTTCCTTCCAGCCGCCCAATGGCAAAACGTCGGCACGCGCAGCCCACGAATCCCAGGCAGTCGCAAGTTCCTGGACTTTCTTGGGGTTCTTTTGGGCCAAGTCACAGGTTTCCGTGCGATCTTTTTCCATGTCGTACAATTCCCAGGCTTGGTCCGACTTGGCAACGATCTTCCATTTGCCATCGCGAACGGCACGATTGCCTTCATGCTCCCAGAAAATGGGATTCTTGCGCTTGAGCGATTTTCCATTCAGCGCCGGTTGCAGCGTCACGCCTTCCATGGGTTTGATTTTCTGATCGTGGAACTCTTTTGGATAAGTGACTCCGGACACATCCACACAGGTGGCCATGATATCAATCAAGTGGCCGGGCTGCGATTGGAGTTTGCCGTGTTGTTTCGCCGGAATGCCCGCTGGCCAATGCACAATGAGCGGCGTACTGATGCCGCCTTCATGCACCCAATGTTTGTATTCGCGGAACGGCGTATTGGAAACATTCGCCCAACCGCGACCATAAGCGATATAAGTATCCGCCGGGCCGGGCATGACTCCGGGGCCAGTGCGCACTGCTCGGCCATCGCGTGTTTGCATCGGCGGCCAGATATTCGGTTGCAGCTGATTCGGCCCCATCGGTTTCAAATCTTTAGGTTCCCCGCGTGGGGTGCGGCCCATGTCTTCCGCGCAACCACCATTGTCCTGCAGGAAAAAGATAAGCGTGTTATCTAGACGCCCATCTTTTTTTAATTCAGCGAGAATGCGTCCAATGCCCTGGTCCATATTGTCCACCATCGCGGCATAAACTTCCATGCAACGGGCTTCCCATTTCTTGTCTTCGACCTTGTCCCACGCGCCGGCTTGATCGGACAAATTCCATTTCGGATCAATGAGGCCAAGTTGCTTGAGTCGTTCATGACGCGCTTTGCGAATCGGTTCATAACCCTGATCGAACTTGCCATGATACTTCGCAATGTCTTTTTCCAAGGCATGCATCGGCCAATGCGCGGCAGTATAAGCCAAATACATGAAGAAAGGTTTGTCAGTGGATTGCTCCGCATGCTGTTTCAGGAAACGAACGGCATTATCGCTGAGAGCCTCAGTATAATAGAACTGATCGGTTTTATACTCCGGATCGTTCTGCGGCGTGATGTAGGTATTCTGGCGGCAAAGCGTCGTGGGATCGTAAAAGCTGCCGCCACCGGCGATGGTGCCATAAAACTTTTCAAAGCCACGCTGGACTGGCCAGTTGGATTTATCACCATTCATGCCTGTGGCTTGCGCCACATGCCACTTGCCGCACATATAAGTATTATAACCACCCGCACGCAAAACTTCGGCGATCGTGACTGATTTGTTATTTAACGTGCCGCGATAACCATCATAGCCGCTATTGTGCGTCATGTGGCCCACCCCGGCTTGATGCGGATAAAGCCCGGTCAACAATGATGCGCGCGTGGGACAGCAACGCGCCATGTTGTAAAATTGCGTGAACCGAATGCCATTTGTGGTCAACGAGTCCAGGTTCGGCGTTTGAATCTCACTCCCATAGCAACCGAGATCCGAAAAGCCCATGTCATCCGACATGATGAGCAAAATATTGGGACGCTTTTCAGCGGCAACAGCAGGGAGCGTTAATGTCAGCAGAACAATTATGAGCAGGAGGAATGCGCTGAATGCCGTGCGAGCAGCGCCAGGACAATGCGAAGACGTGTTTCTCATAATCGATTGCAAGCTGATGTAATAGACTCTGTCAGAGCGGAAAAGGTTTCACTGAATTACAAGCGAAACCAAAGAGCATTTGCTCAAACCCTCATCACCACTTCACCGGCACTGTCAATTTTTTGCCGAAGCGATTGTGATAATGCAGTTGTTTGTTGGTCACGCCGTATTCGTGGACCAGTTTGGTGAGCTTGACGTCGAAGCAACAGTACTCCGCAATCTCCATCAACTTCCCTTCGCGGAACCATTGAATCGCCTGGAGACCTTCCGCGGTTTTCTCAACGCCGAAAGTGGCCGTCGCGATGGAATCGAGCGAGAGCCGATGCTGCAAGGTATTCTGCAATTCCACCAACATGTCGAGCGTCGGCAATTGACGCAGGTCCATGGAAGTATAACCGTGCAGCACCTCGTAATCGAAGCGCAGATGATTGAAGCCCACGATGAGATCCGCGCGCTGTAGTTCCGTGAGCAGATCATCCACCTGCTTCTCGCCGTAGATTTTATATTCGCCCCGGGCAGTATTATACGTCACGCCGATGCTCATGCGCATCGCGCTGATCTTGTCCCAACCGCCGACGTCCTCGGCGGATTTCTGTGTTTCCAGGTCGAAATAAACGAGATTTTTCATCGGTCAATGCTCATTTAACGACATCGATGGGAGGTTAGTCAAATGGCGTTTGAAAGCAGTTGGAGGAATGCTAAATATTTATGGGTTGCTCGAAGGGGAGGCGGGCGCGAATTTCGGAGTAACGCGAGTATGGTCCATGGTCTCGCGGGATTTGCCTTGTTGCGCCAGCGCGAGAGCGAGTTGGTCAACCGCTTCGGAATAATCCGGTTTCAAGTCGAGTGCGGCCCTATAGTGGGATGTGGCTTCGTCGAGTTGGCCAAGAGTTGCCAGCGTCATTCCATAATTGAGGTGTGCCATCGCGTTCTTCGGATTGAGTTGCAATGCAGCAGCATAATGATTGGTGGCTTCCCGGTATTTTCTGCGTGTGGCCAATGCCAGGCCAAGGTCGTTGTGGAGTTGGTCGGAGTCGGGATGCCTGCGCAGTTCTTCGCTGTAACGACGAATGGTTTCGTCCAGTTTTGCCGATTTGGACGAGGCTTGCGCCAGGTAATTCCGGGCGACGGTATTTTTCTCCGTAACCGCGAGGGCATGCGTGAAGAGAGTCGAGCTGTTTTGCCAATAGCGCAACTGCGTCATTGTGCAAATGATGCAGCCAACAAGCGCCAGGGAGCTGGCTGTGACCCAGGCGAACTTGTGAAGAGATTGCCGGGTCAGGATGTCGGGGATTCCCCAAGCCAACATGATAAACAAACCGATGGACGGGATATAAGCGTAACGATCAGCGAGGGCTTGTTCGCCCACTTGGATTAATCCGATGACGGGCAGGAGGGTTATCAGGTACCAAAGCCAGCCGGTAAATAAATACGGATGGTTTTTAGCCTGGCGCACTGTCAGAACCAGCAATGCGCTGAGCAATAATATTGCTGCGGCAACCTGCCACCAGGACCAGGAATGGTAGGGGTAGAATACAGCCAAATTTTCGGGCCAAATGATTTTTCCAAAATAGCGAACATAGGCAAGCAGAGCATTCGCGACGCGAGCCGTAATGGACAGATGCAGTTGGGCGACGGCCCCTCCCAAGCTTTGCACATATACAGTAATCAGGCTGGCAATGCCGGCCAGGGCGAGCATGGGCAGTTTTTCCAGGAGCAACGGTTTCCACTGAGCGAATCCAGGCAAATTTTGATTGGGCTTCCACTCAAGAGAAGTGCGTTGCAAAGGCCAGAAATCCAGGAGGAGTAGCACAATGGGCAATGTCACAACCATCGGCTTCGCCAACAAACCAAGCATGAACAGCACCAGGACCAGCATGTAGCGGAGCCAACCAGGGCGGCGCACGTACCAAACGTAGGCGAGCATGGTCGAGAGCCAGCAACAAGTGCTTAGCACATCCTTGCGTTCAGAGATCCAGGCAACGGATTCGACGTGAACAGGATGCCAGGCAAAGAGAGCGGCCACCAAGGCACCACGCCAGAAAGCCCCAGTGGTAATTTGCAGGAAGCCAAAAAGCAGAAGTGCGTTGGCAATATGAAAGAGCAGGTTGGTGAGATGATGTCCACCGGCGCTGGCGCCATAACATTGCCAATCCAGCATGTGCGATATCCATGTGAGGGGATGCCAATTGCTGGCGTGCCCGGTGGTGAAAGCCCAGGCGAGGCTGGCCGGCGTGATGCCAGACTGGATCCGGGCGTTGTCGGTTACGTAAAGGTTATCGTCGAAATTGATGAAATCGGCGCGGGTAACCGGCCAGTAAAGCGCCAGCGTCACCGCGGCCAGCAGCAGATAAAAAAGAACGGTCTGCTTGATTTTTTTTGAGCCAGCCATCAGGCGAGACGATATTGCCAGAAAACGGGTTCGGTCAAAAGCAAAATGTCCGACATCGCCATCCAGATCACCACCCCTGATGGAGTTCAGGACACGACCGTGGTGGACTATGACGAACTGGATTCATTCCTGAACGCCGTCGACTACATCAGCAAAGTAGATTGGTCCGCATCACCCTTGCCCAGGCCAAACCCCCTCGACTCAGTTCGTACGGCCAAATAAACGCGCCAGGAATCTCTCTGACCTTCAACTCAACTAATTTTTTTACTCGAATTAACTCAAGTTAAGTCGAGTTAACTCGAGATAGTACCATACACGTATTAATTTCCTCATCCCGGAGCGCCGACAGCCTGTCGGCTCGGTTTGAGTTCCCCTATGTGACCTTTGCGTCCTTTCGCGGCCAATGTGTCTTGGTGTCTTCCATTCCCCATCCGCGTTCATCTGCGGTTACTCTGCATTCTGCATTCCGCCTGCTGCTTTCTCTGGCGTTGGTCCTTCGACCCTCGACCGTTATTCGGCGTCCCCACGTCATTTTTTTAACCCTAATTGACCGCAATTAACCGTAATTAGCGGGGAATAACTGTAATTCCATGAGATCTTGGCGGACTTATGGACGTTTCGACAGCTTCCAACTTCCAATTTTTAACACGGTTTAACCCCGATTAACGCGGAATAACCAGGAATTTCAGACAACTGATCACGTGCCACAGCTATTTAATAGTGAACGATGCAACCATTTAACCTTGTAACACTTGGAGGTTTGGAGTCCCGACGTCCGACTTTGCCCCGACCTGACAACTTTATAACCTGAAAACCTTGCACCATTTCAGATTTCAACTCACATCTACTCGTACCAGGTCGTACTGGCTCACCACTACTCCGTTCCCGCCGATGGAGCGCGGCGTTCACCCCGCTTCAATGTGAACCTTTCCAAGTTTTCTCCATCGGCAACGTGCCACGAAACACGCACCACTTTGTAACCATTTGAACCCTTGTAACGATCGTTTAAATTGTCAAAGACCATCGACCGGCACTTTGCGCCGGTCGAGCAAAACAGTAAATAACACACGTTATCATCCGGGTCAAGGTTTATTTCTCCTGCCGTTGGCGGGTGCTGCCTCCCTCAAGGCATGCTAATCACCCGGTAAAACGAGCTGGGAAACTGGTTGGTGACCTCTGCCGACAAGTTGGTGATCACGCCTCCTATATCCTGCCAGGGGGCCGTAAGATTCGTCTTTTGTTGCAATTGATACGTCCCCGCGCCACCCGACCAATGCAGCGTTAACCCCGGGCCATTGCGCGTGAACGGATGTAATGCAACCGGCACCCGCGCCGCGAAAATTTCGCCAACGGCCCGCGCGCGCAAAAACGTATGCCCATCCGGCGTGAACGCAATATAACGATTGTAATGGTTCGTGCTGCCGTTATCCTCGTAGCTCTCGATCAACGCGCCGTCGCTCACCCGCCGCCATACGATATTCGTCCCGGCCGCCAGCAGCGTTGTGCCGTCCGGTGAGAAGGCAATGTAGGAAACTGTCTCCGGAAAAGTTTTTAACAACGCTCCATCCGCCGTCCGCCACAATTGCATTGGCCCGGCAAAATTCAGGAGTTTGCTCCCGTGGCAAACTTCGTTCCATCCGGTGAGAAGGCGATGCACCCCACATTATACGTTTGCGCCGTTGGGATGCTCCGCAGCAGGTTGCCCGTCGCCACCTCCCAGATTTTTACCGTGGAATCCAAATTCCGGTAGTCCGAGCCCGAGGCCAGCTTCGTTCCATCCGGCGAAATCGCCAGCGCGGCAATTTGTATGTTGGCCGCCTTCCAACTCCGCACCAGGCCGTACTTCGGCAGCGTGCGGATTTCAATATTCGTTCCCGAACCGATGGCAATCGCGGAAGAATCGGGCAAAAAAACCACCGGCGGCCCCTGCTGGCGTGTGACCATCCCCGAAACCAAAGTCCAATTCGTCGTTTGCCATAACGAGATGTTGCTGTTGCCATCTCCTCCCACCAGGTAACCGCCACTGGGTGAAAATGCCAAAGCACCGAACCATGACGAGCCGGACAGACTTAGGGCATGCGTTGGGACGCCGTCACTCACCCGCCAGACCTGGACCCCGTTCGTTCCCTGGCTCGCCACCGATTGCCCATTTGGCGATACCGCCACGGCATCGTTTGCAAATATGTTGGTCGCCGTCCTTTGCCAGATGATATTCGGCGCAGACTGCCCCTTCACCGTCAAGGTAGCCAACAGCAGCGTGGTCCCCAGCAATGCAAAAAATGGAATCTTCATTTTCATAACCCGGTAATTTGAACTGAAGGTTGACCGGAGCACTGCATCAACCGAACGACCCCACTCTACCACTCTTTGGAAGCCTGCAAATGTGCGTCTGGCTGCACAGTTTTGACGGTGTCGATGAAGCGCTAAAAAACTCTCCTTGTCTCATTAACACCGGGCTTCAGCCCGGTGTAACGCAAATCTCAGCAGCCCCAACTGTTTCAACAGTTTTTGAGACCAGCCCCTGCGAACCATCCTACGCCTTATGCGTCCACGTCCGAATCTGCTTTTGCAGTTCAGGGAAGTTCCCCAGCATCGCCACCGCCACCATTATCGCAATTAAAACCACGATCCACGCCAGGATGGCCCGGTAATAATTTTTACGCGACTCATTGGTGCCGTAAAACGCCCAGACCAGAATCATGATCCAGCCGATGACCGGTATTGCCGTGACCAGCATCATGAGCATCCAACCGCCCACCGACACATAATTACTGTCATATTCATTTTTCATAGAGTTAGGTTCCTAAACTGATTCTTCATACAACACCCGTAGCTGCGGTGGTGACACCGCGGCTGAAATTGCCCCTTCCTTCGACACTGTCAAATTAATCGCTTCGCCGTGCCAATGCTATTCCCACATCATCCGGTAATGTCCCCGATGGCAGCCCGACCAGCCTCACTAAAGAGTCGACGGCAATTTTTAAATCTTTCTCCAGCACTGCTGCGCAAATCTTCTCCTCACTCGTGTATTTAAACAAGCCATCCGACCCAACCAGCAAACTACCTTCTGTGAATGAAGCGCGAAAAGCCACCGGACTTGCGACGCCACTCCCCAAAAACGGTTTCCGCATCTGACCACTCGTAAGCCGCTCCGCACCGCGCGGTGAAATCAACCAGGCCTCGGAATCACCTACACTTGCGCCGACTATTTCCCGTCCGCTAATCAGAGCAATTACTCCTGTTGTTTCACCTGCCGTTGAATCAGCCTCAATCTCGCGATCAATGGTTTCCAGCAACTTCACGCAGGCATTGGGATCGAGCACAAGCATCCGCGCGAGTTCACGCCGCACAACTTGGATAACCTTGCGTGCGCTTCCCCACCGCCACTTCTGCCGCCCGCGCCATCCGCCACCACCAAAACAGTCGTCCCAGCTTGCTCGATAATCTCCACGCAATCCTGCAATTCCGCATCGCTTGCTTCGATCAGTTTGATTGTTTGTATCATCAGTTTAAAATCATTCGGATTAACTACCAGAAACCTGCAACGTTGTGATTTGTCACCTTCAATTGTTCAAACCTTGTAATCGATAACGCGAGCTGTCGAGAATATTTCAAGCTTTGATCTAGTGTTCGTTCGCAGATAGTAGCCGGGTATTAAGCGAACTGCATGGGGAAACATTTGCGAGGGGCTTGGGAAACTTGTCGTAGTGGAGATTCCTCAGCTGAACTTGTTAAGCCGCTGGTTCTATATGTCGTTGCACTCTCGGTCGCTTTTAGCAGAGTTGGAACCGTTTAATTGAAGGTGATGATACTTAACACCATGGACAGGGGCGATTCATCTCTCTAAGATTTGAATATGGACGACGACCTCAAAAAACTTCAAGAGATGATAACAGTTTTGTTGCAGGACGTAACTCGGTGTTATGACGCATTAGACAACGCAAAGGATGAAGACGATAGACGCTTCTGGGCTAGAACTACTGTGCGAGCTGTCTTTGCGGCAGTAGGTGGTAGCTGTGAATATCTTTGCTCTGAGGCTCTTAAATTTGAAATACAGAAGTTGGAGAAAGGTCACGTCTCATTGGGAACACTATCAGTTCTATCCGGTGAAACGTATTATGTGGCGGATGATGGTGAGATCCGTTGGCAACCGATCCGCATAAGTTTAAAAAATCATATTTTATTCGCCTTAAACAGTTACGCGGAGGCGCACGGCGTAATTCATCGGGCGAAAAAAAATTCCAAGGGTTGGCAGAGTCTTTGTAACGCTATCAAGGTGCGCGATGACATCACACATCCTAAGAGCATTAAAGCACTGCAAATAACACCTGCACAAATATTGGATGTGCGAGAAGCTTTCATTTGGTTCCATAACCAACTTGCTGCCATTTTCCGTGAAAAGAGCTGTGACATGCCTGATTACCAGGATTGGCTAAAATCGCAATAGATCAACTGTGGGTTTTACAGAGAGTGATCACTCTAATTACTGAGACAAACCATGAAAGAGATATTCTCTATCGTTCTCGGACGTATAGTCCGCTAATAAGGCAGAGCGACGGACAGAAATTGCCCCTTCGCCAAGGCAGGGTGAAAACCCCTTTGGCCCCCCCCGTAATAAAACCCATACGTTCAGCCTCGTGGAAAAGGGAACAGCCAGCGGGTTTGACGTGTCGCGATTGCGATTTCTTCCTATCCGGTGCCGCCTCCAGGCGACCACGCTCCTCTTAGGAGTCTGAAGAATAGGCAGGGAGACCGCACGGTTTAGTTCGGTTCAAAACGGTTGTATTCCAGCCAATACCATTTAAAGGCCTTGGCCAGGTCAACGAGTTGCTCGGTGGTGGGTGGTTTGACCAAATACGAATTTGCGCCCAGTTTATACGATTTACTGATGTCAGTTGGTTCGTCTGAAGAAGTCAAAACTACCACGACCAAAGATTCGAAGTGTGGCTGGCTGCGTATCCACGCCAGCACCTCATGGCCCGACTTCATCGGTAATTTAAGATCAAGGAAAACAACAGCCGGCAGAGGATGCTGCGTGCGATCACTGAACCGGTGGGCGCCGCTTAAATAGTCAACCGCTTCCTGACCGTCTTCCGCGATATGGAGTGGATTTTTTATCGCGGCATCTTTCAGCGCGCGCTTCATGAGGAATACATCATCCTCATTGTCTTCCACGAGAAGAATGGAACCGTTAGTGGTCATGCGATGCAACGGGAAGAATAAACCAAAACGCACTGCCCTTGTCCAACTCTGACTGGAAGCCGATTTCGCCGCCCATGCGCATCACCGCTTTCTTGACAATCGCCAGGCCAATGCCTGTGCCTTCATATCGCTTTTCAGAATAAACCCGCCCAAAAATTTGGAAGATTCGATCGTGGTGTTCCGGGTGGATCCCCACGCCGTTATCGCTTACCCATACGCGCACTTTATTGCCCATAAGTTCGCTCCGGACTCGCACGTCAGGAACTGTTCCGGGTGCCACAAACTTCAGCGCATTGCCAATCAAATTGGTCAGGCACTGGTAAAGACACGCTTCGTGGCCCATTACCGTGTGCATTGGTTGCTCCACCGTGATACATTGTTTTACGCTTTCAAATTCAGGATGTTGGTGGATGATGTCCTCCATTAATGGCCACAAATCGACTGCCTGCAACTCGATTTTACCCTTCGCAATTTTGCTGTAGGCGAGGACATCCCGGACCAGCATATCCAAACGATTCGAAGCCCGTTCAATCCGCTCAAGAGAAGTAACCGCATCGGCATCAAGTTTTGGGCCATAATCCATTAAGAGAGCTGTCGCATAACCTTGCATTGCCCGCAGCGGTGAACGCATGTCATGAGAAATGCTGTAGGAAAAAGCTTCTAATTCCGCAATGGTTTCCCGGAGCTGCGCCGTGCGTTCGGCAATGCCCTGTTCCAGCGTTTTTGCATGCTCCTGGAGTTTTATTTGCGCCGCATGCAGCTCTGCTTCCGCTTTCTTTTGTTCGGTTACATCGCGGGTAAAACACTGCGTATGGATAAATTCCCCTTCGTTCCATAATACGCTGGAATCGATTAAGACATGTTTAATAGAGCCGTCCTTGCAGCGCAGCCGCGCCTCGTAGTTCTTCAACTTTTCCGCACGGCTCAAACGCGCCAGGATGTCTTCGATGACTGCCTTGTCGGCATGAAATTCCGCAATGTGATGACCGGTATATTCTTCTTTGGTATAGCCGAGCAATTGGAATTCCGCCGGATTGGCCCATTTGATGGTTCCGTCCGCACGCACCCAGTGGAGTCCCAGCGTCGCATTTTCGAAAAAGGAAGTGAGTTCTTCATTGCAATGCCGCAATGCCTCCTCCGCGCGCTTCCGTTCCAAAACTTCCGCCTCCAGCGAAGTGGCTTTCTGCTGGAGTAAGGCGATGGTCCGCAATCGTTCGTCATCTGTGCGCCCCTTCGCAGCATAGCTCTCACTTGGAATGACTCGTGAATGCTCCTTGCAAATATGAATAAAAGGCTCGCCGTTCGCTTCGCCTCGAAAACCTTTCATTGGGTAGGCGCAGAAAAGGGAAAACGAATGTACCTTGCCCAAGTCATTCCAAAGCTCTTCCAGTCGAATCGCTGCGGAACCATTTCCTTCCGCCCAGAGCAGCGCGACCATCTCGCCAAACGCCCGCAGCCCGCGTCGTCCTTTGGCCACTTCAGTCACCAAGCCTCCTACAACCTCATTGAAAAGATCTTCATCGGGCGTGCCATTGACCATGAACTTCGCTAAAGTCTCCGCCGCATCCAGGGGAACATATTGCCCGCGTTTCTTTATGGCATCCAGATCAAGCCCCTGAGCTTCCAACCGTTCTTCCAACGCTTCACGATGCGCTGGAGTGGCGATCACGATGGCACCGTTGCCCGCGCCCAATCCTGCGCCAACAAATGCGCCCACGGATTCTACCAGAAAAGCGTCATCCTCATAAAATTGAACAAAATGTTCGGACTCGCCCATGTCATTGCAATGCGCGTGTGGAGCATGAGCCCCATCGGTAATAGGCTTCTGCAAATCCAAAGGCAGGAGGTTGTTTGGAAAATTCATTTTTGTCTTTCAGTTATAATAAAAGCCATTCCTCTATACTTCCTCGTCTACAATACGCGCTAAACGATGAAAGTTTATAAGGTTTAGCTTTTAATGTTCCAACGTTTAGTACTTAAGCAAGTACTTAAGTTATAAAACGATAAGAATCCAGATCTTGCCGCTTAGGATGAAAATAAGGAATAAGGTTTTTACCCCATGGGGTGGACCCTTTGACCTGCGTAATAAAACTCATCCGCTTCCTGCTCACGATTCAGGTAGTTAGGCAATGATCACCCTTCTGGTGGCAGGACTTCATGCCAAAACCGAACCGGAACTCTGAATTGGTCTGCTTCTAAGGCTGTGGTAAATTGGAAATTCAGCTTTCGACAACTCATGGCTTGATGTTTTGCAGTTCCGGTCTGCATTGCCAGCAGCATTTTCTTCGATCATCCGATGACGAATGAATTCGTTCTGGAGCGGGGTGAAAACCCCTTTGACCCTGCGGAATAAAACCCATACGTTCACCTTCGTGGAAAAGGGAACAGCCAGCGGGTTTGACGCGTCGCGATTGCGATTCCTCCTGCGCGCACCTTTGCCCCACGCCTACTCGAATTACATTGGCCGCAAACTCATCCGGTTCCTACTTACGATACAGGGTCTGGGTGCGTTCACGCTCATTACCCTCGGCGTCATCTTCACCAAATTCCGCAAAGCCCGCGCCGTCATCTTCCCCTTGATCTGGCAGGAATTGACCCGCTCCGGCGTGAAGCTGTTGCCCATGTTTTTGTTTCTGTCCGTCGCGCTTGGTTTGGTGGTCATTGGCCAAGCCGTGTCGTGGTTGACCCGCGTGAATGCCAATCAATATCTCGGCACCATCATGGTCCTCACCGTCGTGCGCGAGCTCGGCCCGCTCCTGACCGCCTTTCTTGTCCTGATGCGCTCCGGCACCGGCAACGTCATCGAACTCGGCACCGCGCGCGCCCTCGGCGAAGTTGAAGCCCTCGAAGCCTTGGGCATCGATCCGATTCATTACCTCGTCATGCCGCGCGTGATTGGCATGGCTGTCGGGGTCTTCGCCCTGACCGTCTATTTCATTCTCGGTTCGTTGCTCAGCGGTTATCTCTGGGCCTTCCTGAACGACGTGCCAATCCGTCCCGGCGAATACTTTACCCAATTGGCCGGTGCGCTGACCTATATGGACTTTGTCGTGCTCGCCGTTAAATCCACTTTGTTCGGCATTCTGATTTCAGTGATTACCTGCTATCACGGCCTCGCTCAACCGTTGCGCCTGGAAGAAGTCTCACCCGCCACCGTCCGCGCCGTCGCCCAAAGCGTCATCGCCTGCGTGTTTTTAGACGCAGTTTTCATCATCATTTACCTCGCGACCTGATGGATAATCCCCAACCCAGCAACGCCGCGTCTGAAACGCCCGTCATTGAAATGGAGCGGGTAAAGATTGGAAGCTTGCGCGATCCGCGCCTGACCATGCTGGAGGATGTTAATTGGACGGTCAGGGCAGGGGAATACTGGGTCATTGCCGGACTGCAAAGCTCCGGCAAAAGCGATTTGCTCTCCACCACCGCCGGGTTGATTGCCCCGCAAGGCGGAACCTATCGTCTCTTCGGCCATGAGATGCCTATTTTTGAGGGCGAGTTGCTCGCGGAGCGATTGCGCGTTGGGTTGGTCTTCGATGGTGGACAACTCTTTCACAATCTTACCATTGCCGAAAACATCGCGTTGCCACTGCGCTATCATAAAACGCTCTCCGCCGAGGAAGCAGCAAAACAGGTAAACGCCATGCTCGAACTCACCGAGTTGACCAGTTGGGCCGACAACACGCCGGGCAGCGTCGGGCGCAATCTCAAAAAGCGCGCCGGACTCGCGCGCGCCTTGATCCTGCAACCCGAAGTGCTCTTGCTCGATAATCCTCTCGGCGGACTCGACCTGCGTCAGGTCGGTTGGTGGTTGAATTTCCTCGGTCAATTATCTGCCGGTCACGCTATTTTAAATGGACGACCTTCCACCCTGGTGGTGACTGCGGAAGATTTGCGACCCTGGCGTGAGCGCGGGAAACAATTTGCCGTGTTGCAGGATAAGAAATTCATCGCATTAGGCAACCGCCCGGACTTGGCAGCCCATGCCGATCCGCTCGTAAAAGAATTGTTGGCGGAGGATTTGCCGGATATCTAAATACCTATGGCCTTGCAAGATTTAACCCCGCAGTTGCGCACCCGGCTCAGCCGGATGGAACGCGCCGTAGGCTGGTTCGTGCTGCTGGCCACGCTGCTATTGCTGTTCGGTTTCGGGTATTACATTTACACCACCGCCCGCAGCAAAGGCTGGTTCCTTACTAAGGCGCCATATTATACTTACACCGACCGCGCCACCGGTTTAAAGGAAGGCGATCCCGTGATGATGATGGGATTCACTGTCGGCCAGATTACCAAAATTGACGCCCAACCACCTGATGACTTCGTTCACAGTGTCTATATCAGATTCGATATCAAGGAACCCTACTACGGTTATCTCTGGACCGAAGGTTCGCGCGCGAAAGTCACCTCCGCAGCGCTGGACCTACTCGGCAAAAGAGTCGTCGAAGTAACCAAGGGCACAAATGGCTATCCTACTTATATATTCAATCCGCTGAGGATCATGTCTATTGGCGAGGTGGAGCGTTTGGGTGAACTTCCGAAATGGAGGTTAGCCCAGGAAGTCTATGATGCTTCCGGAACCAATCTTATCTCCAAAGCCTGGCAACCTTTAAGCAAGGAATTACTCCAGAAGATAGCCACTTTGGGTAATGCCAATCTTCGCGTTGCCGACACCCGTGAAACCCGCAAGAAAATGACCGCTGTCTGGTACGACAAAGAAGGCTATTACGAGTTCTTTTGGAAGACGAACATGTATGAGCTGATTCCCGATGAATCTCCCGCCTTGACGGATCGCATGGAGCGTCTGGTTTCGTCGGTCGAAGCAGCGTTGCCTAACATCCTCCGCCTCACCAACCAACTCTCCGCCGTGCTTTCTAATAGTGCGAACCTTACCTCCAATCTCAACGTAGTTGCCGAGAGCGCCCGCCCGGTGTTCACCAACCTTGCCTCGATCACTTCTCAGTTGCATGGCCAGGGCACCTTGGGCGACTGGCTCATCCCTACCAATATCCATCAGCAGCTCGAAACCACACTAACCAATGTGAATACAACCGTTTCCGATGCTGATTCTAATATAGTTGTCCTCGCGGAAAGCCTTACCAAGTCACTTAATAGCTTGGCCGATATTACGAGTAACCTGAATAACCAAGTGCAGGTTAACACGAACATACTTACCCGCATTTCGGATACCATTGTCCATAGCGACCAATTTGTGCAGGGCTTGAAACATCATTGGCTGCTCCGTTCGGCATTCAAAACGAAGAAAACCAATGCTCCACCCGCAACCATCCGCAAGCCATTGCTTTCCCCAAAAGCGAAGGCGGGAAAGTCGCCGTGATTTGGGCTTGTCATTTTTCATTTTCCCCGTAAGCATCCTGCCACCTATGGCGCACACCCCAAGACGTGGCGGGCTCATCAAATCTGTAACCGGCATCCCAGGCTTTGACGAATCCACTGGCGGAGGGTTGCCGCAGAACCGGACTACATTGGTCATGGGCGGCCCCGGCAGCGGCAAAACTGTCTTTGCGCTGCAGAGCCTTGTCACCGGTGCCCTTAAAGGCGAGGCCGGTATTTTGGTTACTTTCCAGGAAACTCCCCGGCAAATCGTTGAAAACGCCGCCACCTTCGGTTGGAACCTGGCTGATCTGGAAAAAGATAAGCTGGTTATTTTGGATGCCCGCGTCCGTCCCAATGCGTTCAACTCCATCGAACTCTATCTGAGTGGCATGCTGGCCGGCATTCAAGTTGTCGCCAAAGAGATGAATGCCAAACGCGTGGTATTTGATTCCATTGATGCCCTGCTTTCCTTGCTGAGTGACCGGACCACCGAACGGCAGGAGATTGCCCGCTTGCGCGATTGGCTTTCAGAAAGCGGACTCACTACTGTGATCACGGCCCAGGTGGAAAATAATGACCCCTTTATTTCCCAACGTCACGGCGCGTTGCAGTTCATGGCCGATTGCGTCGTTCTCCTTGATTATCAGGCCAGCAGCCATACAGCTACCCGTAGCCTGCGCGTGCTAAAATATCGCGGTTCCGGCTTCGTGGAAAGCGAACTCCCGATGACGATTGGCTCCGCCGGATTGCACATCGAGTGCGTGGAAAGCCAGGAGACTATTCGTTCCGGGTTTAAATTGAGCGGCAAAAGCGGCATCGAACATGAAATAGAATTGGCCCGCAGTAAATTTAAAGCACGAATTGATTCTCTGAGCCGCAAGCTGGAAATGAAGCAATCGGAGCTGGCCTTCCTGAAAGCCAAAGCGGCACAAAAAGATAATGCCTCTACCCGGAAGCGCCGCACAAGTAATAGCCGCAAGCCAGCCGCTACCAGAAAGTCCCTTCTGGAGCTTCCCAGTACGGTCAGTTCTCATAAAGACTAAGCGGTCATAAGCCAATTTACTCTGAGTCGGAGTAAACCTCGGACATTTCCTCGTTGCTGTTTGTGTCTGGTCTCGACATCCCCTCAATATCAGCGACTTAGCCCACCCGTTGTGTTGACCAGTCTCATTTTTTTGTTACTATTCAAGTCTTGTCCAATGCTATTCAAATCCCGATGGCAGCAAGAGCCGGAGAATTTCTTTCAGGCTCTGGCAATGGTTACGCGTCGTTACTTTCAAAGATAACTCGAGTCCAGTTCTGTCGGCTCATGGAGGGTAAAATCACGCCGTGAGCAAAGCGCTTCGCATTCTCATTGTCGAAGATTCCACCGCCGATGCGGAGTTGATGGAACTTGAACTGTGCCGGGCCGGCCTCTCGGTGCAGGTCCAACAAGTATATAAAAAAGAGACGCTCCTCAAGGCGATCAAAACCTTCAATCCTGATCTGGTTTTATCTGATCATTCCGTTCCTAATCTGAACAGTTTGGAAACCCTCAAACTGTTGCGCGAGCATAATTCCCAGGCTCCTTTCATCATCGTTTCCGGAACCATTGGCGAGGAGAACGTGGCGGACTTGCTTAAACATGGAGCGGCTGATTTCGTATCGAAACAGCACCTTTCCAATCTCGCGCCCACTGTCAGGCGCGCCCTGCAGGAAGTGGCCGAGCGTTCTGAACGTCAAAAATCGGAAAGCCGGTTGCGCGACAGTGAATCCCGCTTTCGCGCGGTTTTTGAGCGCGCCAGCACCGGCATCGTGGTCGAAGATCTCCACGGTAAAATCATTGAAACCAATCGGGCCTTGCAGCAGATGCTCGGTTATACGGCAGAGGAACTCCAGCAGATCACTCGCAAAGACTTTACCCATTCAGCTGATAATCAGGAAGAGACCCGGCATTTTAATCGGCTGGTTTCGGGCGAAACGGAGTATTACCAGTTTGAAAAACGTTTCGTGCGCAAAGATGGCCGAATCATCGCGGGAAGATTGACGGTTTCGATGGTGCGAGACTCTTCGGGCAAACCCCAGTTTCCCATCGTGATGATTGAGGACGTCACCGAGCGGCAACGCGCGGAAGAGGCGCTTTTGCAATATGCTGCGATCGTGGAGTCTTCCAATGACGCCATCGTCAGCACCACCTTCGATGGAATTATTTTCAGTTGGAATCCTGCCGCGGAGCGACTCTACGGTTATACCGCTGCGGAAGCGAATGGCCGCTCCATGACCATGATTTTGCTCCCCGAAAAGGAAGAGGAATTCTTTGGCATACTGGAAAAATTGCGGCGCGGTGAGCGAATGGAAAATTTTGAAACCATGCGCCTGCGCAAGGATGGTTCCATCATTCATATCTCAAGCACCACTTCACCCATCAAGGATGTTTCGGGCAAGGTCATCGGCGCCTCATCCATCTCGCGCAACATCACGGAACGCAAACGCGCCGAGGAAGCCCTGCGTAAAAGCCAGGCCAGTCTCGCCCGCGCCCAACAAATAGCCCACTTGGGGAATTGGGAACGCGATGCCGAAACGAATCAGGTTGCCTGGTCGGATGAAACCTATCGCATTTTTGGTCTGCAACCTCAGCGTGATGAAATCAGTCTGGAGATGTTTTTTCAGCGGGTGCATCCGGAGGATCGGGAGTTGGTCCAGCGCGACTCGCTGGAAAATCTGGAGCGCGGCATACCTTACAGCCTCGACTACCGCATTTTGCTGCCCAACGGCGAGGTGAAAACAGTCAACGAACAAGGCGAAGTGATTGTGGATGAAACGGGAAAGCCCGTTCGTTTTGTCGGCACGGTGCTGGATATCACCAAGCGCAAACGCGCGGAAATTCGCAGCACCGCGTTTTCCAATTTAGGCCAGCGGCTCAGTTCCGCGACCACCGCGCGCGAAGCGGCGCAGATTATTGTGGATGTGGCGGACAAGCTGCTGGGTTGGCATTCATGCGCCATTGACCTGTGTTCCACCGACCAGAAGACCGTTAATTCCATTCTGGCCATGGATCTAATTGATGGCCAATGCGTGGATGTGCCGCTCATTTATCTTAACAATGCAACCCCCAGCCGTCATACACGTAGCGTGCTGGAGCGTGGGGCGAAATTGATCCTGCGCAAACCACCATTTGCCAGTTCGCCCGATTTCAATACCTTCGGTGACAAATCACGTCCTTCCGCTTCCTTGATGTTTGCACCCATCAGAAATCGCGCGCGGGTCATTGGTGTCCTGACTATCCAAAGCTATTCACCCAATGCTTATACCGAAGATGATCTCAATACCTTGCAAGCTTTGGCGGATCATTGCGGCGGTGCATTGGAGCGTATTCGCGCCGAAGCGGAAAACCAGAAGCTCGCTGCCTTTCCCCAGTTCAATCCCAATCCTGTCCTGGAATTTACCGCGGATGGCCGGCTGAATTATTTCAACGGCGCCGCCTTGCAAATGGCCAAGTCGCTCGACAAAAGCGATCCTTCCGAATTCCTGCCGCCGGAAGCGGTGGACATCGTGAAGCGCTGCCTTGCCACCGGCCAAAGCAGCATGCGCCACGAACGTGTCATTGAGAATCGCACCATTAGTTCCTCATTTTTTCCCATCGCCGCCATTGGTGTCGTCCACTGTTACGCAGCGGACATCACGGACCGCCAGAATTTGGAAGCGCAACTGCGGCAATCGCAAAAAATGGAATCAGTCGGGCAACTCGCGGGAGGCATCGCCCACGATTTTAACAATATCCTCACCGTCATTCAGGGGCACGGTTCACTGCTTACCCTGTCGCCAAATTTGCCGGAGGAAGCCATTGAGTCTGCCCAGCAAATTGCCCTTGCTGCCGAACGTGCCGCGAACCTTACCCGCCAGCTCCTCACGTTCAGCCGCCGCCAGATTATCCAGCCGAAGGAACTCGACCTCAATGAAGTTGTCAGCAACATGACCAAGATGTTGCGCCGTTTATTGGGCGAAGACATCACACTTCAGGTCAAATACGGTTCAAGCCTTCCGTTCGTTCACGCGGACCCCGGCATGATGGAGCAAATCCTCCTTAACCTCTCGGTCAATGCCCGCGATGCCATGCCCAAAGGCGGCCGCCTCTTTATCACCACGTGCACCGTGAACGTGGACGACAATCTTGCCCGCCAACATCCCGGCGCCAAGCAAGGTGTTTACGTCGGCCTTATTGTGAAGGATACCGGCACCGGCATCCCGCCCGAAATCCTGCCGCGCATTTTTGATCCTTTCTTCACCACCAAAGATGTGGGAAAGGGAACCGGTCTTGGACTGGCCACGGTTTATGGCATCGTGCAACAGCACAAAGGCTGGACCAATGTCTCCAGCAAGGTGAACAAGGAAACCATTTTCGAAATCTTCCTTCCGGCCACCGCCGCCAAAGTTGCTGTCGCGGATAATGCCAAAGAATCCGAAGCCAAAGTAGGCGGCGGCACCGAAACGATTCTCGTGGTTGAAGACGAAGCACCGTTGCGGGTGCTCGTGCGCAGCGTGCTCCAACGTTACGGTTATAACGTCCTCGAAGCTGAATCCGGCGTGAATGCGCTGCCCATCTGGCTGGAGCACAAGGATCAAATCAGCCTGCTCCTCACCGACATGGTCATGCCGCATGGCGTCAGCGGACGCGAACTTGCCCAACGCTTGCAAGGTGACAAGCCGAGCCTGAAAGTGATTTATTCAAGTGGTTACAGCCTGGCCGTTGTTGGCACCGACATGGTGCTTCGCGAAGGACTGAACTTCCTGCAAAAACCTTATCATCCCCGCAAACTCGCCCAAGCAGTACGCGATTGTCTCGACCAATAAATTGGTCAAGCAAAGAACGGTTCAGAAACCGTTATTGGCCGAATCGAAGATCGGCACCATTTTGGAAGGAGCCGTATTGATGTGCAGCCAGTATTCCAACAGGAGCGGGAGATTCTTTTCCAATTGCTCGTAATCAATCGGTTTAACCAGGTAAGAATTGGCACCGGCTTTGTAGGCACGGGTCACATCCTTAGGTTCATCTGAAGTCGTAAGCATGACCACGGGAATTGCCTTTAAAAAAGCCTGGTTGCGCAACCATTGCAACACTTGGAAGCCATCAATGCCGGGCATCTTGATATCCAACAAAATGAGTTCCGGCAGAGGATGTGCCGCGCGGTCACGATAATTACCTTGTCCGGCCAAATATTGAATTGCCTGTTCGCCATTTTGGCAAACCTCGATCTGGCACTTGCTCCCCGCCCGCTGAAACGCTCTCTTGGTTAAGAGGACATCGTCCTCCCTGTCATCTACAATTAACAGCGTTTTTAACATGAGCCTATTCCTTCATTACACCCTACTTTCGCTGGTTCCGCACAAACCGTCTATGGGGTAAAGTACTTGGCAATTTCCGGTAATTACGGATGTTGAGTCCTAAGTCAGACGGATACCCAACTCTTATTAAAGACCAACCCGGCTAAAATTCACAAGTCTCGCCCATCATGAGAGGATGGCCACTCAGATACCTCTGGCGGGACTCTTACCCATGAAATTGTTAGGAACTTATGATATTTTCATTATTTGACCAGCTTGCGACCTTTCCCTAGACTTCGCCCCCTGTCTTTATGAATATAATGATTTGCGACCCCATTTCACCCAAGGGTATCGCGCTGTTTCAGCAATGCCCGCAGTTCAATGTCACGGTGCTGAAAGAGCGTCTGCCCGAAGCCCAACTGCTCCCCCTCGTGGCGGACGTCGAGGCAATGGTTGTGCGTTCCGAAACCAAGATCACCCGCAAGCTCATCGAAGCCGCGCCCAAACTGCGCGTCGTCGGTCGCGCCGGTGTCGGCGTTGATAACGTCGATGTTGAAGCCGCCACGCAACGCGGCATCGTGGTGATGAACACGCCCAGCGGCAATACCATCTCCACCGCGGAACTCACTTTCTCGATGCTCATGGCGCTGGCGCGCAAGATTCCGCAGGCGCACGGTTCGATGAAGGCTGGCGAATGGAATCGCAAAGCGTTTCAAGGCGTTGAACTTTACAACAAGACGCTCGGCATCCTCGGCATGGGCCGTATCGGGACCGAAGTGGCTCGTCGCGCGATTGCATTCGGCATGCGCGTGCTGGCGTATGACCCTTACTTGACCCTGTCGCGCGCGAATGCGTTGCAGGTAGAACTACTCGAGTTGGATGAGGTTTTTGCCCGCGCTGATTTTATCACTGTCCACATGCCGATGAGCGATGAAACCAAGGGCATGATGAACACTGCCGCCTTCGCCAAAATGAAAACTGGCGTGCGCGTGTTGAATTGTGCCCGGGGTGGGATTATAAATGAGGCTGATCTTTACGATGCCATCAAGAGTGGCAAGGTTGCCGGAGCCGCTTTGGATGTTTACGAGGTGGAACCATTGCCCAAGGATTTCCCATTGCGCGATTTGCCGCAGGTCATCATGACGCCGCATCTTGGCGCGAGCACGGAGGAGGCGCAGGAGAATGTTGGTATTGAGGTGGCTGAGGCGATTACGGACTATTTATTGAACGGGGCCGTCCGCAATGCAGTCAATTTACCGAATCTTGATGCCAAGACCTACGCACTCGTGAAGCCGTATCTGGCTCTTGGTGAGAAGCTTGGGCGGATGGTTGCCCAACTCGCGCCCAAACGCAATGACCGCCTGGTGGTGACTTACGGAGGAAAGGCCACTGAAGTGCCAAGCGATCCCATTACCCGTTTCGTGTTGAAAGGCTTTTTGGAATCGGCAGGCGGCAAGGATGTTAATCAAGTCAATGTGCGCACCTTGGCAAGTTCCCTCGGCTTGCGAGTGGAAGAAATCAAGTCGAATGAAGAGACTGATTTCAACGAATGGTTGCACCTGGCAGTTTACAGTGGCGATCAAAAGATTTCGGCGGGCGGCACCTTTTACGGTTCCAAGCATCAACCGCGCATCGTTCGCGTGAACGGTCAGCCGGTGGAAATTGTGCCGGAAGGCGTGTTGTTCTTTATGACCAACAAGGATCGCCCGGGCATTGTTGGTTATTTGGGGACGTTGATGGGACGCCATAATGTAAATATTGCGAGCATGAGCCTGAGCCGTGATATTGCCGGGGGCCATGCGTTGACAGTGTTGAATCTAGATAGCGTGCCATCGCCCGCGGTGTTGGAAGAAGTGCAGAAAGATCCGGACATCAGCAATGTGCGGGTGGTGAAATTATAGCAGAATTAATGAGATCGATTACGACCGAATTTATGAAATCAAAAATGAAAACCTTTGGCGTCCTGCTCGCGGCGACGACGATGACTACTGTCGCGCTTGCAGTTTCGCCCGACAATAAACCCGCGGCGGAGCCTGCTGCCAGCGCACCCAAACTGGATGCTTTTTTGCCGGATTCAGTGATCGCCAAAGGCAAGGGCTTTGAAATCAAGCGCAGCCAGTTGGATGAAGCCCTGGTGGGCGTCAAGGCCACGGCCACGTCGCGCGGTCAGGAAATTCCCCCAGCCCAGCTTGGTATGATCGAAAAGCGCTTGCTGGATCGCCTGATTCAAATCCAGATTCTCAAGGCCAAGGCCAACGATGCACAAAAGGCCGAAGGCAAGAAGGAAGGCGATAAGCGTTTTGAAATGATCAAAAAACGCGCTCCAAGCGAAGAAATGCTCGCAAAGCAGTTGAAGTCCATGAACCTGACGCTCGACGTTTTGCAGTCCCGTCTGGTTGAGGAAGCCACTGCGGAGGCTGTGTTGAAATCCAACATCAAAATCACCGATGAGCAAGTCAAGAAATTCTACGACGATAATCCCTCCCAATTCGAAGAGCCGGAAATGGTGCGCGCAAGCCATATCCTCATCGGCACCAAAGATGCCAAGACTGGCGAGGATTTGAAGGACGACCAAAAGAAGGCCAAGAAAAAGCAGGCGGAAGATCTCTTGAAGCGCGCCCGCGCGGGTGAAGATTTCGCCAAGCTGGCCAAGGAATTCTCCGAAGACCCCGGTTCCAAGGACAATGGCGGTGAATACACCTTCGGTAAAGGTAAGATGGTGCCGGAATTTGAAGCCGCTGCCTTCTCACTCAAGACCAATCAGATCAGTGATGTCGTGACCACACAGTTCGGTTATCACATCATCAAACTGAGTGAAAAGATGCCGGCTAAAAAAGTTGAATTCGACAAGGTGAAAACCGAGATCAAGGATTACCTGGAAAGACAGGAAATGGACAAGATGCTGCCAGACTATTATGCGAAAATTAAAAAGGAAGCCGACGTCCAGATCCTCGACGAAAAAATGAAGGCGCTCGATGATGCCGAGGTTTCCGCGAATGCTGCTCCCAAGCCGGATGCCGGCAAGGATGCCAAGGATTCGAAAGACAAGCCAGCCGCCAAGTAATCCACATTTTCAATAACACAAGCCCGGCAAACTCTGCCGGGCTTTTTTATTGTGCGGACTTGGGTGTTGGGCCGGAAGATTATCGATGATGATTAGCATTGACGATATTGTCCAATGCTTCGCGCAAGCGTGGGTATTTGAATTGAAACCCCGAATCAAGCAGTCTCCCCGGAATAACCCGGCGACTCTTAAGCAACAGTTCGGTTTCAGTTCGAAGGAAGACAGCGCCGAGTTCAAGCATCCAACGGTTTGCAGGCAGGCCGACCGAGCGTCCACACACTTCGCGGAAAGTGCGCATGAATTCCGCATTCGGCACGGGATGGGGAGCAGCACAGTTCACCGGTCCGCTTGAGAGTGGATTGTTCATTATCCACTGAATGGATCGGACAAAATCTTCAATATGAACCCAACTCATAAATTGTGTTCCCTTGCCCAAGGTTCCGCCCAGGCCGAGCCTGACGAGACGATGAAACGCTTCCATCACACCATCACGTCCCGGGCCAAACACCATCGCCGAGCGTAGCGCGATTTTCCTTGTCGTGGGAGTCTGAGCTTCCGTCAAAACTTTTTCCCATTGCAGGCAGACATCCACCGAAAATCCGGTGCCAATCTCACCCGTGGCTTCGTCCATCGGGCGATCCTCGGCGTGGCGATAAATCGTGGCCGAACTGGAATTAATCCAGACCTTGGGAGGATTCTGGCAGGCGGCAATGGCCAATCCGAGGACACGAGTCGAGTTCAGGCGCGAATCGTAAATCTCTTGTTTGTTCTTGGCATTGTAACGGCAATTGACCGTACGCCCCGCCAGATTAATGACCGCAGTTGCACCCTCCAACTCGCTGGCCCAGGATGCGAGCGTTTCACCATTCCATAAAACAAAACGCACGAGCTGTGTATCTTCACGCCTTTGCCGTGAGAGGATCACGACTCGATAGGATTGCCGCGTGAAATATTCCGCCAGAAGTTTGCCAAGATAACCAGCCCCTCCAGCAATGACTATCGTTCCACACTGGTCAATGTTGTCCGTTGGATTCATCCTTCCGCGACCTTAACCACGAAGTAATCCCTTGTCCATTGCGGCTTCTCTTAAGAAAAAAGCCCGACAAGTTTTGTCGGGCTTTTAAAATGCCGCGGCTTTCAACCATGCCGCTGATCAAAGTTGATCAATATTTCTTCGAAAACTTCTTGCGCGATTCGTCAGGTGACGTGGCAGCGGGTTCCGCTGGAGTTGGTGCCGGAGCAGCAGTGGGTTCAGGGTGTTTCGCTTCGGGGGCAGCACCGGAATCAGCCGTGGCTGCTGGCGTGCTGTCACCATGCTCAACCTGCGGTTGGGCTTGGCCGCCCGAACTGTTAATCGCTTCTACAAAAGCCATGCGCAAAGCGGTGAGCGCCTGTTTCATCAAGCCTTCTTCCTGCTTGGAAAGATTCCCTTTGGTTTTCTCTTCCAGCATTTCCAACTGGTCAATAAACATCTTCGCCGATTCCACGTCCTGCATGAACTCGCCGGTTTCCGGGTGCGCCACCTTGCCCAGCAGCATCATCGCCATGTTGGTTTGTTGAATCACCATGTTGGCGAACAGGGCGGACATTATTTCTTCACGACTGGCATTGGCCAGCGTGTCCTCGGGGGGATGGGTTGTTTCGTTCATCGGTTCTTATCCTTCCTTTGCCGTTTAATTTCCGCCATCAAAAAATGGATGAGATGTTTAAGCCGCGCTTCCACCGGGACTGTCTCCAATATGGTTTGTCGCTCCACCGGGCCCGACAACACCGCGCAGGAAACCAAGTCAGCCACCTGATCAGGTTCGGTCAATTTATCCAGATAATCCAGCACATCTTTCGGGGAAAATCCCGGCGGCGCTTTTTCAACCGGCTTTGAACTCGTGCTGGAAACAAAAGGGAAAGGAAAAGGCAGCCCCAAATCAACCCGCTCCTCCAAAAGCTCGCGCACCTTGGCAACCAGGGCTTCCACGACCACATCATTGAATGGCGGCGCTTCCAGTGGTCGTATGCGTTGCACCCGATACGGTTTGTAACGAACAGTTTCCTCCAGTTCGACGCGCGCAATTCCTTGCAAAATCAAATGTGAGGTGCCGTCATTATGTCCCACTGACACGCGGATCAATCCGAGCCCGGCAATGGACGACGGTGTTTCCCGCGTGCGACCGGGCTTTTGCATCGCGATGGAAAACATGCGCGTCGACTCGAGCGAATCTGTAAGCATTTGACGATAACGCTTTTCAAAGATGTAAAGCGGCAGCAATGCCTGGGGAAACAGAGTGGCATTCGGGAGGGTCATTACCGGAACTTCACGAGGTAACTTCATGGATACAATTTAGGTGAGTGCGTCATTAATTCAAGGTATAGATATTATTTGTAAACTTGCTTAATTATTACATCAGGAGCATTATTGTGCGCTTATGAAGACAAAAGTGGCAGTAGTGGTTTTAATTTTGGTCTGCGTCGGATTGGGCATTGGCTTGGTTTCCCGCAATAAGCAGGCGACCGAACAACACCAAAAGGACGTGGATGTGATTTTGTATCATTCCAATCAATTGGTTGAAACCAGTTCGAAATTGGAGGAACAGAAGCAGGTCAATTTGAACATGGAAAAGGATTTGACGGCGCGTAAAACCGACATTTCCAAACTTTCCAACGATTTGACCCAGACCAGTCAAAACCTCAGCAAAACCGAAGCTGCGCTCAAAACCGCCCTGGAAGAAAACGCTAAACGCGATGCTAAAATTGCTGAATTGGAACAGCAAAAAGAAACGCTCGACAAGCAGGCTGTGGATTTGAAATCGTCCATTGGCTCGCTGGAAACTCAAATCGCGGATACCCAGAAAAAACTCACTGCCTCTGAAGGTGACAAGGCTTTTTTGGAAAAGGAACTCAAACGGTTGGTGGCCGAGAAAGCCGAGTTGGAACGTCAATTCAACGATCTCGCAGTTCTGCGTGTTCAGGTGCACAAGCTTAAGGAAGAACTTTCCATTGCCCGCCGTCTCGAATGGATTCGCCAGGGCTTGTTCGCCAGCCAGGAACAAAAGGGCGCGCAGAAGTTGATGCAGGGAGCCAACAACACAACTCCCAAGCACTCCAATACGAACAAATACGATTTAAATGTGGAAGTGAATGCGGATGGAAGTGTTAAAGTAATCGAACCGGTTACCAACACCAACGCCGCACCGCCTGCCCCCAAACCGGCCCAGCAATGATCCGTCCCAACCTGCTTGTTGACTCGCATGGTCGCGTGCTGCGCGACCTGCGAATCAGCATCACGGACCGCTGTAATTTCCGGTGCATGTATTGCCTGCCGGAAACCGAGGCGGCGCAGAATTTTTATCGCGGTCGTTGGGCTAATCTCCCCGATTCCAACCCCATCGCCCACCAATGGCAGCCCAAATCGGCCATTCTGACGTTTGAGGAGATTGAACGGGTGGTACGCGTGGCGGCGAGTCTCGGCATCCAAAAAATACGCCTTACCGGTGGCGAACCACTTCTGCGCCGGAACGTCGAAGAACTTGTGGCGGGCATAGCGAAAATTTCCGGTATTACCGACCTCGCCATGACCACCAATGGCTTTTTGTTTCCGCAAAAAGGTGCTGCCTTGCGCGATGCCGGTTTGAAACGGATCAGCTTCAGTTTGGATTCGCTCGACCGCGCTAATTTCCAAAAGATGACCGGCCGTGATGGTCTCGCTGAAGTGCTGGAGAGCATTCGTCTCGCGCAGGAATTGGGGATGAATCCCGTGAAGGTAAACGCGGTCATCATTCGCGGCATCAACGATCAGGAAATTGAAACGCTGGCGGAATTTGCCCGCGAAAAAAATGTATCAATGCGGTTCATCGAGTTCATGCCGCTGGATTCCGCGCATGCCTGGAAAAATGAATTTGTCATGCGCGGTCATGAAATTCTCGCGCGTGTGCAAAGCCGCTATAAATTGCAATCGGTGACTTCCAACAATCTATCTGAAACCGCCAAACGCTGGAGCTTCGGCGAAGGACAGGGCGAACTCGGCTTGATTTCACCCGTCAGCGAGCCTTTCTGCGGCCATTGCAACCGGATTCGCCTGACCGCCGATGGCAAGATTCGCACCTGTTTGTTCAGCGTGACGGAACATGATTTGCGTTCCAAACTGCGCAGTGATGCCTCTGATGAGGAACTTATCGCGTATCTGCAATCCGTGGTCTGGCAGAAGGAAGATCGCCATCACATTGGCGAACCGGAATTTGTCGCGCCTGAACGCAGCATGAGCTGCATCGGGGGGTGAGCATTCAGTGCTACTTGACGACAGGCCAACCAGTTTTTATATAAACCATCATGCCAACTTACGAATACGTTTGTTCCAAGTGCGAACATCAGTTTGAAATAGCCCAATCCATGAAGGACAAACCGTTGACTACTTGTAACAAGGAGCTCTGCGGCATGAAAAAATGGGGTAAGGGCAAG
Source organism: Pedosphaera sp. (assembly GCA_028293285.1). Taxonomy (GTDB): domain Bacteria; phylum Verrucomicrobiota; class Verrucomicrobiia; order Limisphaerales; family Pedosphaeraceae; genus Pedosphaera. The sequence goes on along the minus strand of JAQGPC010000268.1, from coordinate 51,258 downwards.
GTGAAGCGGGCCATTGGTGCCGGTGCCGGTCTCATTTTCAAGGGCAGCGGCTTTTATATCACCGATTACCGCAGCGAGAATTACAAGGCGGGTGCCAAGAAGGATGCGCCCGCTTCCGAAAGCAAATCCTCCAGCGAAACCAAGACCGCACCCGCGAAAACGGAAAGTAAGCCTTCCAAGCCGGCCAAAACATAAGTTAGTGGTCTGCCGCCCGTTTTAAAGCCTTCGATAGAGTAAAAAAAGCGTTCCCTTCTTGCCAGAGCTTGAAAAACGTGGGCATACTGATCGCTTAGCCCATGATTAAATGGCTGACTATCATTTGCGTCGGACTGTTGGTGCTGCCTGCTGGCGCGCAGGTGAATCCTGCCGATTCCTTTGCCGGCGAGTTGCAGCGGATGAAGCGGTCAGTCCATTCGAGCGTTTCACGGCAATTTGTCATCTTCGAGCCGAGCGAATCTGATCCTTTCCCGCGCACTTCGCCGAATGCGAATCTGGTCCGTCTCGACCCCGATCTCCTCGCCATTTCCTGCGAGCGCATCAAGAAGGCTTTGCTGGCCGAACTCGGACTGTCTGATCAATGGCATGCTAAAATCAATCTTCAACTGCACCCGTTCCAAACTCCCGATGAAGCGGTCGTGGTGACCACCGTCAAGTTTGGCAACCAGTGGAATTATCGCGTGGATTTGCCGGACCGCATGGAATCTTCGCGATTCATCACCGCTATTGTGGATGTGCTTCTATTGGAAATGGCGGATCGCGCAGCCACCGCACGTTCAGCAGAAATCCCTGCCTGGTTAACCCAAGGGATGGCCCAACATTTAATGCTCTCCAGTGGAATGGATCTCCTGCTTCGACCGCCCAGCGAAATGGAATCCGGCATTAGCATTGGGCGGACTGACCTTTCGGCCCAGCGCGTAAATCCACTCACTCAGGCGCATACGGACTTGCGTAACATGACGCCGCTTAGCTTGGAACAGTTAAGCTGGCCGCAGGAAGGCCAGTTGAATGGCGAAGCAGGAGAGGCCTATCGCAATTGCGCGCAGGTGTTTGTGTTTGAATTGTTGCGGTTGAAAGATGGCCGCATTTGCATGCGCAATTTCATCGCTGCTTTGCCGCAACACTTAAACTGGCAGATTTCCTTTATTAAGGGGTTTCAATCTCACTTTACCAACCAACGCGATTTGGAGAAATGGTGGGCATTGCGCATGGTTGAATTTACCGGACGCGATCTGTCGCATGCCTGGCCAAGCGCGGAAAGTTTCAAAAAATTGGATGAAGTTATCCGCCCTCCCGTGGAAGTTCGTACTGCTGCCGACCAACTTCCCATGCGAACAGAAGTCACTCTGCAGGCCATCATTCGGGATTGGGACTTCACCCGGCAGGCCAAGATCCTTAATACCAAGCTGCAACAACTTGCCTTGCTTCGAAATCAAGTGTCGCAAGAGGCAGTTTCCTTGGTGGATGCCTATCGAAAAACGGTTGAAAGCTATCTCAAAAATCGAAACAAAGCGGGATTTGCCCGCCTGACTCGGGCAACTTCTACTCCCGGTTTGGATAAACTGGCTCAGCAAACCCTCAAAGAACTCGATGCATTGGACCTTCGACGCGAGGAATTGCGTCCTAAAGAACCAGCAGAATCAACGGCTAAAACGGATACAGCCAGCACGCTTGTTAATCATTGATAGTGAGCTGGTTAGCTATTAAAAAACAGACAAGTGAGCCTCCCTCCCTTGACAGAGTGCCGTCTGAACTTATAGTTCGCACGTAAATGTCAAACGACAACTCAGTAGGCACCGATAGAGACAAGGGTGAAAACGCCAAGTTGAATTTCCACAAGCAGTTCCGTTCGGCGGGCCGTGGTTTTTGGAGCCATGTCTCAGACGCTGATTGGAACGATTGGCGCTGGCAACTCAAAAACCGTATTACCTCGTTGGAGCAACTCCAACGGTTAATGCCCACCCTCACGCCGGAGGAGCATGCTGGCACGTTGCTGGCGAATTCCAAGCTGGCCCTGGCTATTACACCTTACTTTTTCAACCTCATTGATCCGGCGGATGAAAAGTGTCCTATTCGTTCGCAGGTCATACCCCGGATCGAAGAAACCAATACCGCTCCTTGGGAAATGAGCGACCCCTGTGGCGAGGATGCCCATTCGCCAGTTCCGGGGTTGGTGCATCGTTATCCAGATCGCGTTCTGTTCCTCGTAACGGATCGGTGCGCCTCTTACTGCCGTTACTGCACCCGTTCGCGATTGGTCAGCAATGCCGCTGGCTATGATTTTCATCCCGAGTTCGAGAAACAGATTGCCTATGTTCGCAATCATCCCGAGGTGCGGGATGTCTTGTTAAGCGGCGGTGATCCGTTATTGCTTAGCGATGACAAGCTCGAATATCTGTTGAGCCAGTTGCGCGCTATTCCGCATGTTGAATTTCTGCGCATCGGTTCGCGCATTCCCATTTTCCTGCCGCAACGCATCACGCCGGCTTTGTGCGCCATGCTCAAGAAATATCATCCGCTGTTCCTGAGCATCCACAGCAATCATCCGCGTGAACTGACGACTGAAGTGCGTGAAGGGCTTGGTCGCCTGGCCGATGCTGGCATTCCATTGGGTAACCAATCAGTACTGCTCCGCAACGTGAATGATGACGTGACCGTCATGCGCGCCTTGGTGCAAAAGCTCCTAATGTGCCGGGTGCGGCCGTATTATCTTTACCAATGTGATCTTATTGCCGGTTCGTCCCATCTCCGCGCCAGCGTGCGCAAAGGGCTTGAGGTCATGGAAGGCTTGCGCGGCCATACGACCGGCTATGCGATTCCGCAATACGTCATCGATGCTCCCGGCGGCGGCGGCAAAGTTCCGATCAACCCGGAATACGTCTTAAGCCGCAACGCTGACCGTGTGGTGATTCGCAATTTCGAAGGCAAAATCTTCGAATACCCTGAAGCCGCTGACGGCACCCTGCTCGTCAAAGCGCCGAAGGAAATCGAAGAGCCGGAGTTGGTTTAACCAGTAATGGGCCGCGAATCAACTCAAGCATTAAAGGCACGGTTGGAGAAAATCATCGCCGGTCTCAGGCAGACTTATCCCGAGGCGCATTGCGAGTTGGTGCATGCCAATCCGCTGCAATTGCTCATCGCCACCATTCTCTCCGCACAATGCACCGATAAGCAGGTGAACATCGTTACGGCTGACTTGTTTAAGAAATATAAGACAGCGGCTGATTTCGCAAATGCCGACCCGGCGCAATTCGAAAATGATGTTAAGCGCATCGGTCTTTACCGCAACAAGGCAAAGAACATCCAGGCGTGTTGCCGTGAACTGGTTGAAAAATACGGTGGCAACGTTCCGCAATCAATGGAGGAATTGATTGAGCTCGCTGGTGTGGGCCGCAAAACGGCAAACGTGGTGCTCGGAAATGCCTTCAATATTAATTGCGGCGTAGTGGTGGATACGCACGTGGCGCGGCTTTCCTATCGGCTTGGCCTCACGCGCGAAACTTCACCGGAAAAAATCGAGCAAGTCCTGGTCAAACTGGTGCCACAACCGGAATGGACTCTGTTCAGCCATTTGCTGATATGGCATGGTCGCCGCCGTTGTTTCGCGCGCAATCCCGATTGTCCGAACTGCGAAATCCGTCCGCTCTGTCCACGCATTGGGTTGCCCAAATTGGTCGTTTAACTCCGCGCTTTTGTTTCTCTGCATTTCGACGATGATTCAATTGTGACTTCGATTGCCACAAAATCCTGGTACCTGCTGCGCTCCGGTTCAGGCAATGCCGCTAACAACATGGCGCTGGATGATGCCTTGCTCGAAGCCGCGCCGTCACTTGGCAAACCCGTGCTGCGCTTCTATGGCTGGACGGAGCCTGCGGCGTCATTCGGCTATTTCCAGAAATACTCTGAGGTCGAACAAATGACTTTGCTGCGCCCCTTGGTGCGCCGACCAACCGGCGGCGGCCTCGTGCCGCACGATGCCGATTGGACCTACAGTCTCGCCGTTCCGCCGGGTGATCCTTGGTATGTGCTAAAAGCCACGGAGAGTTACCAACGTATCCATGAATGGATTCAATCCGCTTTTTTAAAACTAAGCATCGCGACCGAACTGGCTGCGGAATGCCGCAAATCTTTACCCGGTCAATGTTTTATCGGTTACGAAAAGTCTGATGTGCTTTGGCATGGAAGGAAAATTGCCGGGGCCGCTCAGCGTCGCACACGCCACGGCTTACTCATCCAAGGCTCTGTGCAACCACCGCCCATCAAGGTTGCCCGTGCCGACTGGGAGCAGGCGATGTGCGATGTTGCTCATTCCAATTATCACGTTCATTGGTTGGAATTAAAGCCAGACGCCGCCCTGATGCAACGCACTGAGGAATTGGTGGTCAAAAATTACTCACAAGACGCTTACAATCGACGCAGATAAGACGAGTGGGGATTGCCTTCCTACAGGTGAGTGTTTATTCTTCTGAAGTCTATGATCAAGTTGGTGCTATTCGATATTGACGGAACGCTTATTCATACCAATGCAGCGGGGATAAAAGCGTTCGCGAAAGCTTTTACCATGCAATACGGCCTTAATGGAGCGGACAAGCTGAGTTTTGCAGGTCGTACTGATACGGGGTTGGTCCGGGAATTCTTTCGCAAGCATAATATCGAACCTACCAAGGAACATTTCCGAGAATTCTTCGATTGTTACGTACATTGGCTCGACCATATGCTGGTCGAAAGCAAGGGCGATATTCTTCCGGGCGTTCGGCAGCTTATTTACGAACTGGAACGCCAACCCCAACCGCCACTGATTGGTTTGTTGACCGGCAATATCCGTCTCGGTGCCGAAATCAAACTACGCTATTTCAACCTCTGGGAGTTTTTCAAAACCGGGGCATTCGCAGACGACCACGAGAGCCGTAATGAAATCGCCGCCATTGCCAAGGAACGCGGCGCGCGCCTGTTGAAGAAAAAATTGCGTGACGAGGAAGTTCTGGTGATTGGTGATACACCGCTGGACATCGAATGTGGCCGTGTCATTGGCGCAAAGATTCTCGCCGTGGCGACCGGTCAAACCTCCGTAAAAGACTTGGAAACGCACCAGCCGCATAAAGCGGTGCTCAATTTGGAAAAGGTGACCGCTAAGGAAATTCTAAGTTTGTAAGCGATTGCCGCGAAATGCAGTTCCCACTGGTCAGTGCGAATGGGGCTTACCCGTTCCGCACCGGCCGCAGGAACTGGGAACTCCGCTGCAACTCGGCGCGGATTCGTTGCCGCTCGCGCTTGAGGCAAATACGGAGAGTTTCTTCGACAGCTTGGTTGAACCACAAAGCGGGCACTTCGTTCCTTCCCAATTGCTGGAACGCACCAAAATTTCGCTGTCTTTATTGCACTTCTCGCAATGAAATTCGTAGATCGGCATGCAGTTATAATAGTGATTGACCCGAAAACCTCAAGCCAGACTTGTCATCGGTCAATTCTTCACAAGTCAATCAACTCCCTTCGGTGGCCAGGCAGCCCCATCCAATTCTTTGGGCAGTTGTTTTGGGTCCACCGGATATAACAGCTTCGGGTCGAGTGTTTCACCTTCCTCCAGCTCTTTCTCCGGGGCGCCGATGATAAGCCAAAGCACCTCAGCATCTGTATCATTGAACACCTGGCGCAAGTGTTCCGGCCCAACCAGCACTCCTCCATGTTTTGGAACCGTCAGGGTCTGGTCTCCGATACGAATGCGCCCGACCCCTTCGATCACAAAATAAAATTCTTCCATCTTGGGATGTCGGTGGAGCGTGTTGGCGCTCTTGGGTGGAAGTCGCCACATTCTGGCTCCCAAAATCTCGCTCTTTGTTCGCTCAAGAAAATCCGCATTGGGGATCTCCATCATATTTGATGGTCTCCAAAAGAGGTCTTCTGGTTTGATGAGAAAATAACCGTCGATTGGTTTCATAAAAGACGCTTACTATTATACGGCTGTAGATTCCTTTATCGAAACACAAAAATCAAATCCCTCCGGGCGCTCTTTCGTCCCATCTCCGTTTTAAACCGGCGTTGGCACTGGACTTAACCGGTTATTGCGCCGTCGCCTTCGGCTTGATATCGCGCAAATGTTCATCGAACCAATCAGCCAATACGCGCACGTCCGCTTCCATTCCCGGCCAGCCATGGTCTTTGCCCGGTTTGATGGTGAGTTTGTAAGGTGCGCCAACTTCCTGACAGCGTTTCTCAAACATCTTCGCCTGATAAATCGGCACCTCATGATCGGAATCCCCATGGATGACCAGCGTGGGTGGCATGCTCTTGGTCACAAAATAAATAGGCGAAATTTCTTTTCCTAAAGCTTGCCGGCTCTCGGCGTTATAGGAACGCGGACCGAACGCAGCTTGATGCCGAATGGTCGGGCCAAAGCCGACGCCATCATCACCTTCCTTGCTCCAATTCATAAAATCAGTGGGTGGATAAAAACAGGCGACGCATTGCACGGCACTGCTTTCCTGATTGATAGGGTCTTTGGCCTTCGAATCACCATCACAGCCCTGGGTTCCAATCGTCAGGCAAAGATGCCCGCCCGCGCTGCTTCCGGTAATGCCGAGTCGTTTCGGGTCCACCCCGTATTTGGCGGCGTTGTGACGCACGAAGCGGACAGCTCGATGGACATCCACTTCGATTTCGGAAATGGTATATTTGGGCTGAGAGCCATGGACGACCGCAAAAATAGTATAACCACGCTCCAGCAGGGGCCGATACGCATTAGGATTAATTGCCTCATGTGACGAGAAGAAACCGCCGCTCACCATCCAGAGAATTCCGATGCCATTCGGCTTGGTGGGCGTAAAAACATCCAACGTCAGCGCCGATCCGAACTTGCGGCTGTAAATGACATCTTCTGTGCGTTTGAAATCAGGTTTGTCCTGCGCGGGCGCGTTGGACAGTGTTAACGCGATGATGGCGAGTAAGGAAAAAAATCTTTTCATGATTTTAATTTTAGTTTGGAGCATTCATTTGTCCGGAGTTCCGCCTTCAGGCCGTTCTGTGCTATTTCTTCATCCCGCGCAGATGTTCATCAAACCAATCCGCGCAAACTTCCGTGTCCTTGGTAAGCCAATCCGCCCAACCGTGTCCTTGCCCTTCTTTGACAATCAACTTGGCTTCTGCGCCGACTTCCTTGCTGCGTTCTACAAATATCTCAGCTTGTTGAATGGGAACCAGCGTGTCGGCATTGCCATGAATGATCAACGTGGGCGGCATGTTGGAAGTAATGTAATAAACCGGTGAAATTTCACGGCCCAATCTTTGGCGGCCTTCTTCGGTGTCCGACTCCGGGCCAAAGGCGGCTTTGTAATTCTGCAAAACATTTATACCCATCGCATTTTCACCCGGTTTACCGTAGTTCAAGAAATCTGTCGGCGGAAAAAAACAGGCGACACATTGCACGGCACTGCTTTCGCGATCAATGGGGTCTGCTGCATCCTTCGCGCCCGGCTTGCCCTTGGTTCCTAATGTCAGCGAAAGATGTCCACCCGCGCTGCCGCCGGTGACACCCAGTTTGTTTGGGTCAATGTGATATTTTGCAGCATTATGACGAATGAAGCGCACCGCCCGGTGCATGTCCTGGACAACTTCCGGAATGCTAAACTTCGGCTGTGAACCATGCACCACGGCAAATACCGTATAGCCCCGATCCAGAAAGGTCTGGCAGACTAGGGGATTAATCGCTTCATGGGCCGAATACCAACCACCGCTCACTACCCAAATAATTCCCGCACCATTCGGCTTTGCGGGTGTAAAGACATCCATGGTCAGCGCGGTGCCAAACTTGCGGCCATAAATCACATCTCCCTGGCGCTTAAATTCAACGTGGTTGGTATTCGTCTGCGCCGATGCGCTGCACAGCATTAAAGCGATGGTGAGCAGGCTGAGAAAATATCTTTTCATTACGGTGGTGGTTGATGCTTTAAGAAGATTAATCAACGACTCACAATGCAGCAAGTCCGTACCGCACAGGCTTTGGGATGGAAAAGGCAAAGAGTTAACAACTCTTAAACGTTGAATTTAAACAATAATACATCGCCGTCTTTCACGACGTATTCCTTGCCTTCCATGCGATACAAACCCTTTTCACGCGCTGCCGCAACCGAGCCGCACTTGACCAAATCGTCATACGCTACGGTTTCAGCCTTAATGAACCCACGTTCGAAGTCACTGTGAATGACTCCCGCAGCCTTCGGTGCCGTATCACCTTCATGAATGGTCCAGGCGCGCACTTCCTTTTCGCCCGCCGTGAAATAAGTCCGCAAGCCCAGCAAATGATAAGTGCTGCGAATGAGCGCGCCGATGCCCGACTCTTGCACGCCCAATTCCTTCAGAAACTCCTTTGCTTCTTCCGGCGCAAGGTCAACCAAATCGCTCTCGATTTGCGCGCTGATGACCACCGTCTCACAAGCGATGTGGTTCTTGGCATAATCGCGCACCTTCTGCACATACGGATTGGTATCCGCTGTGGCCAGATCGGATTCCTTCACATTGGCCGCGAAAATGGTCGGCTTATCGGTCAGTAGATAAAAGCCCTTGGCAATCACTTTGTCTTCGGGCGTAAGATCGAGCGTGATAGCCGGTTTGCCGTTATTAAGATGCGGTTCGAGTTTGTTAAGCACTTCGGCTTCTGCAATCGCCACCTTGTCGCCGCGCTTGGCGTCTTTGGCTCCCTTTTCAATGCGTTTCTTCACCGCTTCCAAATCGGACAGCACTAGCTCCGTAATAATCGTTTCAATGTCGCGCACCGGATCAATCGCCCCGGCCACATGATGGATGTCCGGGTCTTCGAAGCAACGTACGACCTGCACGATGGCATCCACTTCGCGAATATGCGTCAGAAACTTATTGCCCAATCCTTCACCCTGCGATGCACCCTTGACCAGTCCCGCGATATCCACGAACTCAACCGCCGCCGGGATGACCACGTTTGTCTTGGCAATCTTCTGCAGCACATACATCCGCTCATCCGGCACCGTGACGATGCCCACATTTGGGTCAATGGTGCAAAAAGGATAATTCGCCGCTTCAGCTTTGCGCGTGCGGGTCACTGCGTTGAACAAGGTGGATTTTCCGACGTTCGGAAGACCGACAATACCAGCTTTAAGCATATAAATTTTTATTTAGTCACACACACGCCACGCACTGGAAAATTTACTTTTCCCCTTCTTTCTCAACCGCCTGAACTGCTTCGCGAATGGCCTGCTTGAACTTATCGACGCCCTCATCGAAGGCTGCGGACATGAGCAAAATTGGAGTTTTGCGGATCTTGCGTTTGAACTTCTTCAAATTTTCTTCCGCCACCGGTTCATCCATTTTATTGGCGACCACCAGGCGCGGTTTCTCTATCAGGGCCGGATCGTACAATTCCAATTCCCTGAGCAGTTGATTGTAATCATCCCACGGCATGCGATTGTCCGTCCCCGCCATATCGAGCAGGAGCACCAAAACCTTGCACCGCTCAATGTGTCGCAGGAACGCATGGCCCAAACCAACGTTATTATGCGCCCCTTCAATCAACCCCGGCACATCGCAAACCGTCAACCGATGCCAATCTGGAAATTCCACAATGCCAATCTGCGGATGCAGCGTCGTGAATGGGTAGGAGGCGATCTTCGGGCGGGCATGCGAAATGGCCGTGAGCAACGTTGACTTGCCAGCGTTCGGATAACCCACAAGGCCCACCTCGGCCATGAAGCGCAACTCCAGCCGATATTCACCTTCCGTGCCCGGTTCGCCGGGTTGCGCGAAGCGCGGTGTCTGATGCCGTGCCGTGGCAAAATTACGATTACCCAAACCACCGCGACCGCCTTTGCACAAAATAAATTGCTGCCCGTCTTCCGTCAGGTCAGCGACCAATTCCTCATCCTCATAGGTCACTTTGACGCCAGGCTTCGGTTCATCTTCCGGTTCATCGGCCAGATTAATTTCCAAGGCTCGCTCGGTTCCGGAATGGCGAATGACCGGCCGTTTTTTAGTGCTGGACGGCAATACCTGCTTTTCCTCGGCCTCTTCGCCGTCTTCCTCCCCTTCCTCGGGTTCAGGTGGCGCGGGCGGCGTGGGCAATTTCCAAACCAACGTCCCGCACGGAACCTTGATGATTAAATCCTTGCCCGCATGACCATCCATCCCCTTGCCCATGCCCGCTTCACCGCTTTCAGCGATAAGCCGCGGCACATAATATTGGGCGATAAGATTATTCAGGTCGTGATCAGCTTGCAGGATGACATTGCCGCCGCGTCCGCCGTTGCCCCCGCTCGGTCCGCCCTTGGTAATGTAAGCCTCGCGGTGGAAGGCCACGCAGCCTTTGCCGCCGTGACCGGCCTTAGCATAAACTTTTATTTCATCGATGAACATGAGCGGATGAACGAAGGGAATCCAACCCAAACCATTCTCTAAATTTTGAACCTAATCAAACTGCCATTAATAAACAAAAAAGGCGAGGCCAGAGACCTCGCCGCGAAATTGTGTGAGGACGCCTTAGTTGGTCGCCGGGGCTGCCACTGCTTGAATGTTGACGCGCTTGCTGTCCTTATCGAAAAACACTTTGCCGTCCACGAGCGCGAACAGGGTGAAGTCGCGACCGGTGCCAACATTCTGGCCGGCGCTGAACTTCGTCCCGCGCTGGCGGATGATGATGCTGCCGGCGGTGACCAATTCGCCGCCAAAACGCTTCACACCGAGGCGTTTGCTGACGCTATCACGTCCGTTACGAACACTGCCTTGACCTTTCTTGTGTGCCATATACTAAGCCTTGATTTCTGTGATTTTAATAACCGTGAGTTCCTGGCGATGACCGACCGTGCGATGATAGCCCTTACGGCGCTTCATCTTGAACGCGATCTTCTTTTCGCCGCGCTTATGCGCGATGACATCGGCAGTCACCGTGGCCTTGGCGACCGTCGGCGAGCCCAGGGTGAACTTGCCTTCGTTGCCGACCATCAGAACCCGGTCAAAAGTGAAGGGTTTACCGGCTTCAACTTCAAGCCGTTCGATTTCCAGCGTATCACCTGCGGTGACACGATACTGTTTACTGCCAGTTTCTAATACAGCGTACATAAAATTTTCCCCGTAAAAGGGAGGGATAAGTAAGCAAAAACGAAGGACGGTGTCAACTTCTCATTTTCGCCAAATCTTAACCAGCATCCAGTATACCAGACCTCGCCATCCGCGCCAGCCCTCCGGGCCATCTTTTTGACGATAATTGCAGCATTTCCATTCAGTTAGGTTAAACGACAAACGTATTACGTGGATCTCATGCAACGCATATCCATAATCTGCTTCAATTCAACAAGTTACATATATACTAATCATTCAGCCTCATTTCAACCAATTCGCAAGCCATATCCAATTTTTCAACTCAAATCTACTCGCACTAGGTCGTACCAGCTCGTACTAGCGCAAACAGTGTGAACACCCATATCAATTTCGGCCCATCTCCTTCTTTTTGTGAATTCTGTGCCTTCCTGTGGCCATTTTGTCTTCATTGCTTCTAATTCGTGTTAATAGCGTGCATTCATATTTGCCGTATAAAATATCAAAGATCACCATCAAAGCGCATTCGATGTCCACGCAATTGTCTCCTTCCACTTTCCCATTCGTGTCAGTTAGTGTGCATTCGTGGTTAAATGTTCCCCGCCGTTTCCTTCGTCATTCGAAATTCGACATTCGTCATTTACGCCATTATCCTCCTCCCTCGTATGCGCTCCTTCAGCACCCGGATGATCCGCCGTCTCCTATTGGCAATATTTCTGCCGCTACTGTTCCTTGCCACCGGCTGCCACACCTTCAACCACCAATGGAAACAAGCCGCCCGCCAACCCGCGCCGCCCGATGACCTCTCGGGCCGCTGGCAAGGCACCTGGAAAAGCGAACCCTCCGGCCACACCGACCAACTCCGCTGCCTCATCACCCGCCAAAGCGATGGCCTTTACCAGGCCCGTTTCAAGGCCAAATATCACACCGTCCTCACCTTCGGCTACACCATCCCGCTCCAAGTGCAGTCAGGTAAAGGCGAATACAAATTCAACGGCAAAGCCGATTTAGGCTGGCTCGCCGGCGGCCTGTATCACTACGAAGGTCACGCCAACCCCACCAACTACTTCTCCACCTACACCTCCAAATACGACCACGGCATCTTCCAAATGACTCGTCCGTAAAACTCATTACCAGTTCTGAATGGTTTAAGTCTAATCCGGTAACGGCGGGAACTCTGGTCTTTTGCCCTGGCGGGCGCCTGAAAATAGCTCGGCAATTCATTGCCGGGAACAATCTAGCCCAGCCTCAACCAATCTGCTTCCCTTGTTCCCCACCTTCACGTTTGCCTTTACAAGATTGACACCGAGGATGATAATTTCGACTTGATGAAAATTACCGAAGATGTCCGCAAATGCGCTGCCGAACAAGGCATCGCCGAGGAAAGGCGCTGAAGAAAGGAATGGAGCAGAAATCCCGCGAATTTACTGAGGCAGGAGCGGAACTCTATTCTAAGGCATGAGGTTGCGAAGTTCCACGTTGAGCCGTGGTCATTTCATTGATATCTCGTTCACAAAATGATGGACCTGAATGACGCCACTATTCGCGAGGCTCTGTTGCGCAAACTCGAGCGACAGAAGAGCCGACCACGGGCAGTGCTCCAAGAACTGCATGTGCATAGCGGCAAGGCAATCGCCGACGTCGTCACTTTGCATTCAGAGGCGCATTGCTACGAGATCAAGGGAGCGACCGATCGAATCGAGAGGATTACGGCTCAAGGTGTGTATTACAATGCAGTGTTTCGGCGAATCACACTGGTCACGACAGAGTGCAATTTGCGGCGAGCTCTGAGGTTGGCGCCGCGATTCTGGGGCATTATGGTGGCGATCGCCGACGGCGAGGCTGTGCGATTCCGCCATGTCCGGGCGGCAAAGCTGAATCCCAATTTCGAGAAGAAGTCGGCGGCAATGACCCTCTGGAAGAGCGAGATGCTCGCGCTGGTGTCGGTGCCGGGCGCGGAGCGTAAGCCACGGCGGCTGTTGGCAGAATTGATCGCTGAGACCCGTCGCGAGCTCGAACTCAGCATGACCATCTGCGACCTCTTGATCGGCCGCCGCTTGCATCCTCAAAGCTTTGCGCCGAGCACCATGTAGGTGATGTGGGCGACGACGGACGGCGTTACCACGGTGCCATTGGTGGCGTTCTTACCAATGCGCCTTCGTTTATCATCGAAATAATCCTCGCCCGCGGAATATCCGCGGCCGCGAAAATAAACCTGCCCGCAGAGTGCTTTAGTTAGGCCGACATACTGCGTTTGGCCGCCTGATTCCAACGAAATTCCTCGGGCGACGTAGTGAGAGTGGTTGAAGGAGTAAATCAGCCGCGGGGCCGTCAATTTTTGGAAAAGCTTCGGGTCGAAATCGGCATCGGAGTAGAACGGGCTCACAGTCGCGTAGTCGCCCGCCACCACGTCCGCGTCGGCCAGGTCACGCGCTTTGGAGATGATAGCGAGCTCACGCCTCGTGACGGTTTCGGTGCTGTTCGGTTTAACGAGATCACGGAGGGAACCAGGAATGGAAGAACCGGTGATGATGACGCGACGGACATCGTAAGACTTGCAGAATTTCCGAGCAAAGGCGGCGATTTGCTGGGCGGTCAGGGAAACGTCCAAGCCGCTACAGACGCGACAGTCGAAGATCAGATCGATGCCCTCGAACTCTTTGAAGACGGTCGCTAGATCGTAGTCGATCTGGTCCTGTTTGGCCTCGAAGTCTTCGAAGTCCCCTTGTTCGGCGCGGAAGGCCACTGTGGCGGAGGCGATTCCGCCGTCGCGCTTGAGTTGAGTGACCGCGTCGTTGTGTTTTATGCGGTCGAGGGCCACGACGGGGATGACCTGCAGCCCTTTGAGGGTCTTGAGCATGTAGACGTATTGATGCTCGCCCTTCACGGTAAGCTTTTGGCCGATGTCGAGGTCATCGAAATAGAATTCCGCGTCGGTGCCCCAGTGCTTCTTCAGGCTCGTGGCGATGCTGTGCGCCTTCGCGGCGTAGGCATCCGCCTTGTAGTCTGGCTTCCTGCGCGGAAAGTCGAAGAACGGGCAGATGGCCTGCTTCACCTTGGGAACGAGCGCGCCCATCGCGGTGAATTCGCCGCGCTTCGCTTTGAGGAATGGAATGTAGCGGATCATGGTTGGAAAATGATTTTGCGAACGTCGTGCTCATTGATGATTTTGCTATAACGCGCGTAGTTGCCGGATTCCTTCCTGAGGAGTCCGGCGATCAAGCTCGGGTGGACGCCCTGTTCGGCGGCATAGGCATGCACTGCCCGGTCGCTGGTATCGTATTTTGGCGCGCAGCTGCGCCAAGACTCGCGATCGACCATGGTGTCCTTGGCGAGCCGATTGGCGGCTCTCTCAGCCCGATCCATCTCTTCGCTGATCTCCACGTCAAAGAACACGGGTTCCTTGAGTCGGTCGGCGTGCAGGACTAGGTGCGCGAGTTCGTGGAGAAGCGTGAACCAGAAGTAATCGAGGCGCGGGAAGCGCAGGCTCATCGCGATGACGGGGTGACCCGTACTCAGGTGGAACACCGCACCGTCGGCACTCATACCGGGTAGCGCGTAGACGTAAACTAGGATGATGCCAAACTCGGCGAGGATTGAGGGCAGTTGCCGCACGGCCTGCGGGTCAACGCTCAAGAGCGCGAGTTCCCGCAAGTTCTCCTTCGTCAGGCCCATGAAGGCAGGGTAATCCTCGGCGAGGCAGCGATATTCCGCTTCGGTTCGGGCCCGGGCCTGCCAAATCGCCAAGAGGTTTTCGTCGGCGTTGGCGGATTTACGAAAGAGCGTGGGCTGTTTCGAGAGCGGGAGATCGAAGAAGACGGTCGCCAGTGGCGAGTCGTCGTCTACGGTCTTCAGCCAGTGGCGGGTGACCAGATCTTTGCGGGAAAGCCCGGCTATGAAGCCCTGGAATTCGCGGTAGCGCTCGAACAGCTCTTGCGCGCTTATCTCGGACGTCCGCGTCGTGTGCATGAAATCCGACCAGCCTTCATCGTAGGTGCTCATATCAGTTGGCCTCCATCAGTTTGGTAGCGAGTGCCTGCGGGAGCTCGAAATAGGCGAGCGACTCCGCGTCCTCCTTGCCGTCCACCTTCACCATCTTGAGTTTCGTGTAGAATCCCTCCGCTTTCGGGAGCGAATGCAGGCAAAAACCCGGACGGAGCTTGAGCTCCTTTACGGCGAAACGCTGCGCGGCGCGGAGGATGATCTCGCCCAGCCCGCGGAACTCGCGGGGGCGGAAGTCGCAGATGCGGTTCCAAGGCGCCACCGCGACGAACTTGACGTAGAAGATGTCGCCGGGCTCCAGGGCGCTCGCTTCCGGGTGGTAGATCAGGCAAGCAGCCTGCGGCTTGCCGTCCGCGTAGAGGTGGAACCATTCGTATTCGTCGCTGCTGAAAGCGAGCGCCTTCTTGAACCACTCCCAGCGAATGTCCTCGGTCGAGATCGAGGCGAAGATTTTGTCCTGCTTCGTCTCGTCGGGCTCCGCCTGCTGGATCTGCTGGAGGAGTGCGAGCCAGCCCTGTTTCCAGAGGGTATCGCACTCGAGGGAGGACGTTAAGTCCCAGCCGTGGATGATCTTGTAGGGAGCCTTCCCCTTGCTGACGTGCGTGAGCTCGCCTTGATTGATCTCTTGTAAGGAACCTTTCCTTTTACCGGGTTTGCTCATAGTTGAAGAGAAGGGTTTCGGCGAAACCGGTCATTTGGTTTTGCTGGCACGACGAAGCTTCGCTGCGAGTTCGTCGGAGGTCAGGTTGCCGGACTGAACCTGATCGACGAGCACACGCACGGCAGCGGCGAGGCTGGGGTTGCCTTCGGCGAGACGTTTGAGGTCGACCAAGCTAGATCGGTGGTCATGCTTCTTTACGTCATCGGCAGAGGCGCCTATTTTCTGCGTGATTAGGGCTAGAGTTTCATTGGCTGGAAAGCGGCGGCCCAGCTCCACGTCGGAGAGGAAAGGTGCCGAAATCTTAGCGGCTTTCGCGACCTCGCGGAGCGACAGTCCGGCGCGTTCGCGCAGTTCCCGAAGTCGCTGTCCCATCGTGGCGGCTAAATCATTTTGCATGTAAGCTAACGTATGCTTACACTGGGAACATGTCAAGCTCAGGTTGCGTCAAGCGTGAAGCGGAGACTTACCATAAAGGCATCGGTCCTAGTATTTACACAATTACAAATTTCAAACGCTGGCGGAAAAATATTATATCCTTTGTTCCCCCTTCCTGACCTCAATCCGGTTCAGTCAATGGATCTTCGCGAGATCGCAGTGAAGCTGGACGCTGCGCCGCATTTACACCCAATGCATTTAAAGCGTTTTTCAAGATAGGCCACATGGGCACCTGGGCCTACTTGAACGACCGCCTTCACTGGGCTCGATGAAAACCAAAAAATGATCTCAGATAAGTGTTATTACTTTAGCCCGACGCCTTTTCATCTTCGGTGAATAAGTCTCTCCGATTTTTCTCAACCGGTTCGTTGAGAACTTGATTCGGACTTACAGTTCTGCTTGCCTATATGCAAATGGCACTCAGCCAAATTCTAAATTGTTTACTGATCTTGGCCTGCGTGTGGCTAGGAGGCGGAAGCGCTATCGGGCAGGGCGTGATAACGATCGGCTTCGACGACTTACCTGCTCCGGATTGGACCAATCCACTGCCCGGTAATTACATGGGGCTGCAATGGGGAAACTTTTATTTTTATGATTTGGCGCATGCTGAAAATCCCGGCTATACGGCTGGGATAGTCTCCTCTTCCAACGCGGTTTTTAATGGTTATGGCTATCCTGCTACGCTTAGCAGCGGGGTCAAGTTCGACTTAATTTCAGCGTGCCTGACTGCGGCATTCGAAAACGGAGTATTATTTGAAGCACGAGGATTCGCGGGGACAAATCAATTGTACGACTTGAGCTACGGATTGCAGAACACAGGCCCTGCATTCATTGAGTTTAATTTCTTGGGCGTGGACTCCGTTGAATTCCTAAGCTACGGTCAGTACGCAGCTAATGAATTCGTGATGGACAATTTAGTTGTGAGGTTACCGCCAAAATTAACCCTCATCGCATCACCACCGAGTTCTGTTGTTTTGAGTTGGCCGACCAATGCACCAAACATGGTCTTGCAGTCTACCACCACTCTTGGATCAACTGCCGTTTGGACTCCGGTTTCTGCAAAACCAGTCACCGTCAACGGGCAATACACGGTCACAAATCCCATTTCAGGCGGACAGCAATTTTTCAGATTGAGTCAGTGAGGGGACTAAGCTGTAAAGGGGTCGCCCATTAGGACGGATGTCAACCGGCAAAAGAGTTAGCGTTCCCAAAGGCTGTTTCATTTCCTGGGTTAATTCATTACTGTCCGAGAGTTCACTCTGCCCCGCACGATTCGAACCCGTCATTTCGTCTATTGATTGCGGATTCGCCGCGCACGGCGATCCGTTCAGTCACCCATCTGGTTCTAGTGCCTGCTTCGGGAAGTCTTTTTCTTTTCTCTCAAAAGCTTCCCCGTGTTTGGTCTTTGCTTTGCCGACCGCACCCAACTCGCTTTGGCGAGTCCAGAAAACGTTCAGTTCCGTTCCGTGTTCATTCAGTTTAACATAATATGGTTCGCAGACTCTCTCTCTCTCTCTCTGCGTCCAACCCGTTTTTGACTCACGGTCCGGTCGAATCTCCGGCAAACCTTTCTCTCTGAGAGTCTCCTGCCCTGATCCAGCGAAGCGCGGACATCTCCAATCAGTCCCGAGGGCTCAAGGCCAACCCCTTTCTCTGGCTGATGTCCGCACTTCTAAATTTATGCTTTCATGGGTTTGGTTTTGGCGCTGGCCAGGGACGGAAAGATCCGGCTGCTGTCGTAGTTCGTTTCCTCGGCGGCCAGATACCATGCGGCCTTGGCCAGTTTGCAGGCCAGCGCTTTGGTCGCGATGACGTTGCTGGTCCGGGCGGCTTTGCGGTCATACCACTTGCGGCACGCTTCATCATACCGCTTGGCGAAGTTGGCCGCTTCCACAAAGGCCCAGGCCAGATATTTATTGCCACATTTGCGATTGTTTTCCCCTTTGAGCTTCCCGTTGGAGGTGCAGTGAGCGGCCACCGTGCGGCAGTAACTGGCAAAGTGGCCGGGACCGGCAAAGCGTTTGATGTCTCCCATCTCCATGGTGATGGTCAGGCCCAGGATGATCCCCACACCCGGCAGGGTCTTGAGTTTGGGATAGCAGGGCAACTCCCGCGCCACACGCAAGACGGCCTGTTCCAATTGCTTGATGCTCGCGTCCAGTAAAAGGGGTCGGTCCTGAGTAATGACACAATGGCGAACCAACCGACAGGTAGAGAGTTGCACGAAGAAAAGCATGAAAGTGTCAATACTCAGGACCGACCCCTTTACAGGCACTCTGATTAGGAGTCCTTTCTGCATAAGACATCTAAGAATCATCCAGAGCCAACGTATCCACGAAAGTTTCCAAGTTTGGTGCCACCGGATATAGGTTTGCGTGTCCAGGAGCGGGAATCTTATCAAGCATGATATAAGCTTCCTCTTCGTCTTCATGATCCCAAAAATAAATTCGCGGGTTGCGCTCATCCAGACTGAGACAAAAGAGATCACCAGATAAATTGTTTGCGATTGGGAGGAGATTACTAGGCACCCGGCCTTCATAATCCCTCAAGGCTTCCAAGATCATTGCTACACTGTAAAATCGTTGTACTTCGAGTCTCATCTCTTCACCAGATGGAAGTTTTGCGAAGGTTACACAGTTTTCGGCATCCAGAATTCCTCCATCGCTCCTGAGCAGCAACATTCTCAGGGAGCCCGGAATTTTTCGCCCAAGAGCCGTCTCGAGGACGCCGATGTCTTTCTCACTTGCCGGATCAGACGCGTCTAAAATCTTTATATTTTTCATCTATTTAGCTAGATGGAACTTTGGGATTATACAGTTTATAATAATGCTCCTCATCAATTTCTTGCAAATCCTTTGAATGTTCAAGCTTGTAAGAGGTCGGTCCTGAGTAATGACACTTTCATGCTTTTCTTCATGCAGCTCTCTACCTGTCGGTTGGTTCGCCATTGTGTCATTACTTAGTACCGACCCCTTTGCGAATCAGTGTCCCGAACAAGGCCGTTCGCTTCGCGAAACGTGGTCGCAAATTGTGGCCCGCTGCGGAGAGGGTGGGCGATCCCCCCAGGTTGCCAATGGAATGGATGTGTGCAAGGGTTTGAAGGTGGAATCGGAAGGAGGAGTGGAGGTAGGGGATGCAGCGAAGCAAGAGATTAGCAGCCATCCCATAATATGCCCGTAGCGGCGTTGAATGGAAGGAACCAAATCGCATGTTCACCTATCGGAATATAAGAGTCGCCAGAAACGGCCGATCTTCGGGCCGACCACGCTCATTTATGCGACGCCTTTCAGGGTGCACCGCGAGGCTGGGAATAGGCTTGGTGCTCCTGGGGATGGTGGCAGGTTGCGCAAGTGAGGGGTATGTCGGGTACGCCGGGCCTGGTTATTACGATTATTATGGCCCAAACTACTACGGTGGTCTCTATGGACCGGATGTTTTTGTATTCGGGCATCACGATCACGGTCGGTTCGACCATGATTTTGGGCGGCGAGGGTTTGCAAGTCGGGGTGCTGTAGGCGGGTTTCATGGGGGATTTCACGGAGGAGCGGGAGGAATTGGTCATGGTGGAGGCGGTGGCCACGGCGGGGGCGGTGGTCACGGAGGCGGCGGCGGCCATGGAAGATGACGGGCAGACCACTGAAATCTTATGAACACGAGAATTTTTAGGTTTTTACTGGCCGTGGCGTTAGGGCTTATGTGTCTGGCGTGGCTTGGGCAGGTTCGGGGCCAGGACCAGCCGGCCGTAACCCAGCGCACCTTTACCTCACCGGCGGAGGCTACAAATGCGCTGGTTAAAGCGGCCAAAGCGCATGACCGGCAGGCAGTTCACCAGATCTTCGGCCCCGAAGTCACCAATCTATTGACCGGCGATCAGGTGTTGGATGACAGGCATTTTCAAACTTTCGCCAGTGATGTGTCGGAGCGGTGTGACGTCCTGTCGCAGGGGAGTGACCGGGTGACGCTGGAAATCGGCCGGGACCCATGGCCCTTTCCGATTCCGCTGATCAAGACCAACGGGGCGTGGATGTTTGACACCATTGCCGGTGAGGAGGAGATCATCAACCGGCACGTCGGCCGGGACGAAGCTTATGCGATTGGAGTTTGCCGCGCTTATGTGAAAGCGCAGCGCGCCTACGCCCAGCAGTTTGCCAGCACCACTAAGGCGCCAAAATACGCTCAGAAATTCAAGAGCAGTCCCGGAAAGATGGATGGTTTGTATTGGCCGGCGGAGACAGGCGGCGAACCCAGTCCTTTCTCGCCCCTGGTGGCGGAAGCCGCTGTGGAAGGATATCACTGGATCGGCGGTGAAGGTCCGCGTCCCTTTCACGGTTATTATTTCAAAATTCTGACACGGCAGGGACCTGCTGCACCGGGCGGCAAAAAGAATTACGTCTCGCATGGCGAAATGACCGGCGGCTTTGCTCTCGTCGCCTATCCCGTCCGCTGGGGCGAGTCGGGAATCATGACGTTCATGGTGAACCAGGACGGAATTGTTTATCAACGGAGCCTGGGTGAAAGCACGGCAAAAACCGCCGCTGCGATAAAGGAGTATAACCCGGACAACCGCTGGACGGTGGTCAAGGAACCGGGAGTCACGGGCTTGGCAGCGGACCAACCGGCTGATCAGGCGCGGTGACAGGTGAACGCAGTGAAAGCTGCTTCATCCACGAAAAACTTTTAAAGGGGCAAAGGGGTCGGTCCTGAGTAATGACACAAATCATTTATTTTGCTTTCGTTTGGCCCAGTATAATCGGTTCGTCACGTGCGTCCACGCGCCCATGTGCAAACGTTGTGCGATCCATTTCAGAGTGACCGTCGTTTCTTTTCTCAACCGCGCGGCCATGCGCACTTTCTGAGGGTCTCCCTTGCGGCGGCGCTCAAGATCACCCTCCTTCCAGCGCAGTTTTTTGAGTTCCTGCGTAATGATGCCTTCAGCCTTCTCCTCGGCGCTCTCCAGCTTCTCAGGGCCGTCATGGTGCTCGCCCAATTGCCCGTGCATCTGTTCGAGAAGTTCCTTGCGGAAGCCGGGCTCACCCAGGCACCAGCCCCGGCGGATCTTCTTGTACTGCTCCAGGCTGCCTTCCTCGTGGCGGCGCGCCTCCACGCGCAACGCAAACTCGCGCAAGCCCGCGGAGCTGTCCTTCGAGATGCCATGCTCGCCCAGCAAGCGGTCGGTGCGCAGCCACGCGGGCCGTTTCTTTTTGGGTTTCAGATAATCAGGATAGCTGCTCCACACATGGGCCGTGAGCTTCTGCCGCTCCGTGAGCAATTTGGCCCGCGCGGGATTGAGATGGACATAATCACAAACACTCTTGAGATAGCCCGTCCCGCTGCCATCGACGATCAGCGCCTTGTAACGGCCGCTGAAGAGATGGCCAAAGTACTTGTGCCGCCGGTTGAAGCGCATCGTGTAGGTGGAGAGCAGCCATTTCATGCCAGCGACCAGGTTGCCCTGCGGCGTCTCGACGACGAAATGAAAATGATTGTTCATGAGGCAATAGGCATGCACCTGCCAGGCAGTCTTTTCACAAGCCTGCGCCAGGGTTTCGATGAAGATCTGCCGGTCGGTGTCGTCCTGGAAAATAGGCTTGCGACGGTCGCCCCGGTTCATGACATGGTAAAGAGCCCCCGGATATTGCACGCGCAGCTTTCTCGGCATCGCGCGAAGTTAGGAAAAAGAGCGCTATGTGTCAATACTCAGGACCGACCCCTTTACTGCCTCGTACGTGTGCGACAGCATTTTGTTAATGGGAATTCGCAAGGTCAATGTCCTCCTTTATGGAAAAGATCTGACACAACTTGCATTGGTAAAACCCTCTTTTTCAATAAAATCTTTCACCCTGCTACTAACTACAAGTTCATTTAGCCCCTTAACCCTAATTATATCAAACTGTGCCACCAAGGAAGCCAATAAGTCCGTTGGAATGACTTTCAAATCCCCTCGGCGGCAATTGCCACAAACAAAGTGCTCTGACTTCAAATCCGGAAAATTAAAGATATACGGACAAGTCATCTCCCAAAAGGGTGATGTTGACTCGACATTTTGGGCTGACCATAGCTTGGCTTCCAACTGAGCCTGCTCCTCATCCGAAGTATAATGGAATGGTTTAAAAAAGGATGGTCCTCGAAACGCTTGAGTCTCAAATCCCCTCTTCGCGCGGTCAGAAACAAAGATCGCTGTCGGAAGCCATGTCCAGACAAAATCGTCTTTTTGCACGGGCATTGGGGATAAACTCGGCATCAAACAGTCCCCAGGGCGAACCTCAGCAAAGCTGATTCCCAGGCTGCTGGTGATGTCGAGAATCAAATCACGATGCACATTGAGTTCCAACGGATTACCTCGTTCCTGCTTTAGTCTGGTTCGAAACTCGATGGGGCATAATTGGGGTATGGGAACATAACTACCCCATGTGTGTCCACACACCGAACAATGGGCCCCGGGAATTATAAACGGGTAACCGGCACCCCTGCCTTCACGCTGGACAGGCTGAACAGATTTAAGAACATAATAATTCATTGGCTCTCCATTGTTAAAATAGTGGCGGACTGTTTCTAAAGTGGTCGGTCCTTAGTATTGACACTTTCATGCTTTCTTCGTGCAGTTCACCTGTCGGTTGGTTCGCCATTGTGTCATTACTTAGGACCGATCCCTTTACAGCCCCCGAGTCCCGGCGGGACGGTTGAATGCTCAGCCCAAGGTTGGTTCGCGCTTCCATTTTTTACGCGAACCTACCTTGGGAAGAGGGAATAATTTTTTCTACCCTGCAAGGGTAGGCGCACCGAAATGTTGGAATCCCGCCACCTCGCCATTTACAATATAAGGTAGGAGCCGACGTAAGGAGGCTCTAACTCCTCTTCGAAAATGAATTGCAACGCTCAGTTCGCTAAGAATGAACAAAAGTTTTGAGAACATCTATTTTGCTTTTTCGTTCTTTTCCCAGAGGGCGAACGTATTCTTCTCGGTGTCCTGGCAAATGGCAAAATAGCCCATCTGCGGCACGGCAGTTCTCGGCATGCAGATTTTGCCGCCAAGTTTCTTGAGCTTCGCCATGGATTGGGTCAACGACTTCACGTTGATATAGTTGGTGATCGCCTGTTCCGGTTGCTTGCGGGCCATCAATCCGCCATCGGGCGTGTCGTCACCGCCGCCGGTGTCAATGTGCCAGTAGTCCGCCATCCCGGGAAACTGTTTGATTTTCCAGCCGAACAACGCGCCGTAAAACTTCCTCGCGCGTTCGATGTTGTCCGCCGGGATTTCAAACCATACGATGTTCGCGGCCATTTTTTTCTTTGGTGAACTCATGTTTTGTCTTTCTTGATTAATTTCGCTCGCTCACTAAAACGTTGAATGAGCGGGCATGGGATGTTTAATTTGCGCTCTCGTTCTTTTCCAATCGTGCGACGTGTCGTTCCCCGTATATCTAGCACCTGATGCATCGCGGCGCAATTCTCAAGCAGCCGGATCAAAAGGAATGATGGTTTTTGAAATTTAGGCGTGTTGCCCAAATCCCGGAGCGCGGCAAAGCCAGTCTGGAAAGACCCCCGGCTGCAGCACGTTAAACAGGCAAGATTCTTAGTCCTTTCCAGACTGTAAAACAACCTGGGCAACCGTCTTTTACAGCTTTCCCGATTTAGGCAACACGCCCGCTAGGAGGCTCTAACTCCGCTTCAAAAATAATTTATAACACCCAACTCTTCTACCGCACCGTGACAATCTCCGGCCGCGTGCTTTCAATAACAGCGAGCAATTCCTTCTGTTCCGTGTTGGGAATCTGGAGCTTGTCGAGCGAAGCCTTATGGATCCCCCGCCGCAACGGACGGACCCTTTTACGAGGCATCACACAATTGGACTACATGGTTAAAACTTATTCCCGGACCCGGTAAAATTTGGTTGTGCTGCCGGTGATGGAGTCGGAGACGGTAAGCTGCGTGTTCACGGTTTGCGACGGTATATTGGTAAACACCTGCCAGACATTGGACGAGACGACTGAAGAACTTTCGACAGTGTACGGAATGCCGGCCTCCGCGAGAAAAGTCAGTTTAAAACTATTTCCCGATGTCGTTGCCGAACTGATGCTCGGAATGGCTGCCAAGCTGAGCGAGGCGGGTGGGGCGCTGGTAATGGAACCCTGGCTGTTGCTGGCCACCACTGTGTACATCCCCACATCGGCAGCGCCAACGGAAGAAATGCTCAGAGCAGTGCCCGTCTTATTAATTAAATTAGTTCCATCCTTCCGCCATTGAAACGCCGGGGATGGATTGCCTGTCGCGGTGACTGAAAACGCGGCGCTCTTCGAGGGCACGACCTTCACGCTTGCGGGCTGGGCAGTAATAGCCGGGGCTGACACGCCGGCGAGAATGACGAGGGTGACGTTCGTGTGGATCGAGGGAGGGCTGGAATTCATATTGCCGGCCGTGATAGTGACAATATTCGACCACGCTCCGGTGGGCGTGCCCGTAATAAATCCGTTGCCACCGACAGCGGTGCTGATGGTCAAGCCCGGCGGTAACGGAGTGGCATTCCAAAAATCCTGGGCAAAGTCGGTTCCCGTGTTGGCCACGCCGATACGATATTTAAAAACAACTCCGGACGCTTCGATGACCTTGTTCGTTGGCCCGCCCACAGCGGTGTTGCCGTTATATTTGATCAAACCTGTGATGAGGGCGGAGGCGCCCGAAACCGCATGGCAACTGCCAAGAACCGCCACGGCGGCAATCGCCCACTGGCACACGACCGCGATTGAGGAGGAGCAGGGCAGGGCAAGTGTGGATGAACCCAGGCGGAGCAACGGAGCAGCCTGAAGAAATAAAGCCAGTAACAGTGAAGGGATGCGACGTGTTTTCATGTTATTAGTTATTAAGAGTTGAAACGAGGTTGGTTTAATTGCAGCCGCAGCCGCCTCCGCCAACACCGCGGCCTCCGGTGGTGGCTTCCCGCGAGAACCAAACATGCTCGCTCATGGCAGTGCTTAACGGGTCGCGCTCCTGGCGCATGGTGTAGTCGGAAAGGGTGCCGCGCTCCCAAGGTTTGATGTTGGTGCAACCGGTCAGCAACAATAGCGGGACAAAAGCGGTGAAGGTGGCGAAACGTATGGCTGTTTTCATGGCTTGGGAGAGGGTTGGATCAACAGGGCTTCAATTTCATGAATGTATTCTTCCCGGGTTTTGGCTTTATAGCCCGAATGCAGATGGCGGACTTTGCCCTGCGTGTCCAACAGGAACGAAGTGGGCATGGTTGCGGCATTCACGGCAGCCACAAGCTTTTGTTTTGAGTCGCGAAGCACGGCAAATTCAGCGGGCATTTTGCGGAGGAAAGCTTCATAATCCTTGCTGTTTTCATCTACATTGATCGCGATTACAACAAAGCCTTTTTCGCCGTAGCGTTTTTGCAGTTCGTTCATCGTCGGAAAAGACTGTTTGCACGGGCCGCACCAGGAAGCCCAGAAATCCACCAGGACTATCTTGCCTTTCCATTCAGGCAGTTTGCCATCGAGATTAAAGCCGGCGAGATCGGGAAAAGAGTCGCCCACTTTCAAATCGGCGGCGCACAAGTGTGTGACCATGAGCAGAGAAAGCGCGCACAGCGTAAAAGGAGTCCGTAATTTACGAAACGAAATGATCATAAAATCTTTTGCTGGTGAGTCTGTTCTGTTCGGTGATGATGCAGCCTTCCGCCTGGAAGGTGGAATCGATCAAATGCAATCCTGCCTGCGGGCCGAGTACGAAGGCCGTGGTGGCGAGCATGCCGGCGCGAGTGCAACTCGGCGAAATAATGCTCACCGCCAGGCAACCATTTTCCACGGGGCGACCGGTGCGCACATCAAGGATGTGCCCATAGCGGCGACCATTGGCCGTGAAACAGCGGAGGTAATCGCCGGACGTGGCGACGGCGGCATTTTGGACCGCCACGCTGCCCCAGCAACGACTGGGCTGTTTCGGGTCCTGCAAACCGATGTGCCACGCGCCCCGTCCTTCTGGCGGTGTGCCTTGTACGCGCACATCCGCGCCGAAATCCACCAATACATCGGCAATGCCGCGTGCGACCGCTAAAGCGGAAACCTGATCCACAGCGTATTCCTTGCCGACACCGCCGAAATCAAGCGCCATGCCTGGCTCGGGCAGAAAAACCTTGCCGGGGGCGCGCTGAAGTTTACGCCAACCCACCAGGCGCAGGGTTGCCGCGATTGCCTCATCCTCGGGAATTCGCGGCGGGTTCGCTTTCCAATCCCACAGGCGGATGAGCGGCAGCGAAGTGGGATCAAACACTCCCTGGGTAATAAAGTTCAGTTCGTGGCAGAGGGCCAACAAGCGATCGGTTTCAGGATCGGTTTCGACCCAGTGTTGCCCCGCCGCGGCGTTGATGCGGCTGATAAGGCTGTCAGGCAGGAACCGTGAATAACGAGCTTCGAAGTCTGCGACCCAGCAGAGGGCCTCGCTACTGAATGCGCTGGCAAGTTGAGGTGTGGCGCGAAACAACATTCGGCACGGAGTTCCCATGGCATGAAAGGTGACTTCATGAATGTTGGCGCGCGTCTGCTCGCGCAGGGAAGCGCGGATGCGGTTAATGACGGGATTTTCCGTCAGAACCATAACGTGCCTCCCACGGTAAAGATATTTGCCTTGGGAAATGCGCTGGGCGAGGTTTCACCATCCCGGCCTAACATCTCGTAACGTTGATAAGCGCCGTTAAGCGAAAAGTGGTCGCATACTTTAATGATCGCCTTCAAGCCGACCGTCCAGGTTTCCATACGTGCAAGGCGATAGTCAGCCGAATAAAACGCTGGCACTACGGTGGGATCGATTATCGGGTCGGTGGGCAATTGCACAAAGTAGAAATCAGCGGCGGTCTGGTGGTAATACCGCACGAATGGCTGGAAAATGACGTCGGAACCGACTTTCTGAAGCCAATCCAATTCCAGCGTATGACTCCAGATGCCGAAGCTGTCATGGTGCAAACGATAACTGCTCTCGACACTCGCATTCACCGGCGTGATAAACTGGGTCAACAACACATATAGACTCTGCCCATTGCGATGGTGAGGCCGAAGCTCAGGGAATAAAGCGCCCGGAAAGCTCTCGAAGGTAAATCCACGATAGGGGTCGGTAAGATAACCGGATTCAAAGCTGACGCTGCCATTGACCGTGAGAATTGTTTTCGGGGTGAGTAGTTGGGTGATTCCCGCAATTGCTGCAAAAGTATTTTTGTCCTGCTCTTTTTTGAGGAAAGAGGAATGGCCGGGTAGGACATCGTCAAAGTTATTGGCGAGGCCCAGTTTGAGCGTGGTGTTCTTTTGATTGAGGTCGAGCGAGTAATTCAGCGCTGCGCCATACGAAACATAATCACCTTCCTTGCTGTAGGCGAACTGAGGCGAGAAGGTTTGCGGCCCCCAGCTCTGGCTGAGTTCGAGAAAGCCGCCACGCCGGATATCTCGCAACCGCGCGAGCGGAACCTGGTCGCTGCCGGGCGGCGGTGGCGCGCCGGTGGGCGTGGCGCCGGAGATGCTGTCATAAATCAGTTCGCCACTTGCCCGGAGCGAAGTGGTCAGGGAAGTATCAAACTGCAAGCCGGTGGTGGTGATTTCCATCCGGTGGCCGTCCTCCTTGTAATTTTCGTATTTGGCGGTCACTGAATTCTCGCCACGCGAACGTGAGGGAGTGGCAAGGTAAACCAGAAGCGATGCGGAAAGGGTCGTGCCGCGAAGTTGTTTGAATAAAGTGGGCGGGAAATGAGCAATAAAGCCTGACTTTGACAGACCGCGCAGCCCGGTGCGAAGGAAGTGATAAACTGCCGCCAGCGCGTTAAAGGGAACATTCATTATTATAACAGCAACGACTGACCCCGACACCCGATCTTTTTTTTGCGACTTACGGACTTATAGCTCCACGGTTGGCCGGGTTACAATTAAAAAATGGCGCATGGGGGCTGTCTCATTTTTTGACAGGTGTCGTCGGAAGAAAGCCGCCGGAATAACAAATGTTTTTATCCGTTGATGTGGTTCGAGCTGGCCAATTTGTTGAGGAATGGCCCGCAAGATTTTTTTGGCGGCCGGATTGTTGACGACGGATTGCCGGGAGAGAATTATGGCTTGAACCGAATGGTGGATAACCACCTTGGACTCATGATGATTGATCCGTTCGTACCGGACACCTCCCTCTCCTTGCGATCCTTACGAAGGTCATGTCAACAGCACCAACTTTTTCTACACCTACAGTTCCAAATACGACCACCACATTTTTCAGATGACACGTCCGTAAGTTTATACCAATCATCAGGGGAGCATTATTAATCGCGCCAGCTACAAATACAGGTAGCAGCCGACGTCAGGAGGCTCTAACTCCTCTTCGAAAAATGATTTGCAGCGCTCAGTTCTCCTACCGCACCGTCACAATCTCTGGCCGCGTGCTTTCGATGATCGCCAGCAATTCCTTCTGTTCCGTATTCGGAATCTGTAGCTTGTCGAGCGAAGCCTTGACATCTCCCACCGCCGCATCGAACTCCGGATTGGAAATCTTCATGTCGGCATGCACCGATTTCATGTCTTTGCCCTCGTAATGCGCCGGGCCTCCGGATGCCAGAGCAATAAACTGGACCAGATGCTTTTTAAACTGCGCTACATTCTCCGGTGTCGCCTGCCAGGTGACAGTGCGCTCGCGCTTAAGCGAAAACCCGGTGCTCTTGACTCCACTGCGTGAAAAGTTCACTCGCGGGTCTTGCAGAATACGCGGCGTGGCGTCCTCCACAATGGCCGTAATGCCCTTCTCACCACCGAGACGATCAAAAAGCGCCAGCTTGCCCTCCGCCTGCGCGGCCTTATTCGTTGAACCACTTTCCGAGCCTTCCGATTTGGCCGCTTTTTTAACATTCTTTTCCCCGGCCCCTTCACCAGAGCCGGTCAGTTGCTCTTCCTTGGCCATTCTCTGGCTGGCACGCTGGTCAGCCTCGCGACTGCCGGAAGTGAAAAATTCCTTATTCTGTTTCTGCGGAGTTTTAGTATGGCACCCCAATGTCGCGCTAACGGCAATCAGGCCAATCACAAGCATCAACCGACGCACCGCAGCAGTTGTTTTTACAAGGTTCATCATGGTTTTCATAAATAGGTATTATAATAAGTCGTCACGGCGACTCTCCCGGGGATATTGGGTCCGTTATATCAGGTGCGCCGAATTGGAGCCCCTCGTACGTTTGCGGAGTGCTCTCCAGGCGCGGCAGGTAGGCGCGAACGAACGCATTCCGCAAAAGATTACCCAGCGTGGCAAGAATGTCTGTGCTCGTGCTCCCGCTTGCATCACTGCTAAACGGAATCAGCGTGCCGAACTGATCGCGCGGTTGGTTTTTAAAAACCTTGGTCACGGCACCCACCATCGCCTGCCAGAAGAATTGGAGAACATTGTCCTCTTTGATATCTTGTTGGAGACTAAACACCTTCAAATCGCGAAACAGCGGTTTCACATAACCAGTCAATTGACCTTCCTTGGCATCCGTCTCGATAACGAGATCAAACCAACCGCGCTTGAAATCGAACTTGCCATAAGTAAGCGCGAGGTCGTTGATTTTGGTAACATCGAGGCCAAGGATGCGCAGCACGAAATGAAACGTCGGACGATAGGCGAACGGATCCAGCGTCATCTTGAATTCAAGTTTGGCCTGGTCCATCACCAGCGCCGTCGCAGCAACGGTCGCCACGAGCGGAGTGGTTTCACTTTGAATATTGCTGAGATTATCAATGGTGCCCTCCACTTGGGAAAGATAAACATCCACCGGTTTCTTTTCCTGATAAGTGCGGAAGTGGACCATGCCATCCCGAATGACCGCCCTATTAATCGTGAAAGGCGACAAATCCTGGATCATCTTCAGCCACGGCCCGCCCGCGCCCGTTTGCGTCTCACCTTCACCGGGAGCATCCACGAAATTCAACTCCGGCTGTTCCATCAGCACCCGGGCAACCACCCTGCGGTGAATGAGGGCATTCCATTGAATCGCGAAATCAATCCGCTTCGCCGAAAACAACGGAACCGGAACATTCCCCGTCGTCTTGTTGAGCCGCACATCCCGAATGGAATAAGCCCCGCGCAATAGGTGGATTTCCACCAGCCCAATGCTGCCCGTGTACAACGGATTACGGTCAATCGTGCGATTAACGTAGTCTCGAACCACCGTTGGAAGAATGGCGCGCCCAACTCCTAAAATCACGCCGAGAATAAGCAACACAACCCCCAATCGCCGCAAACGCCTGAAACGTTTTGGACGGGCCTTGGCGCTCGTGATCGCCTCTGGCTTTGAATCGCCCCCGGCTGCTCCGGGGGGATGAGCCGTGCCATGCCTGGGTTTCATTTTTTCCCGTAGAGTTGATTACCCTTTAACCCTCTGAATAAGAAAATATTCCCCACCCGCCGCCAAATTTCCATGGGGCGAATTACATAGGCGAATAGAGGTCTGATCCTACAGTCGAACTAAAAATAAATGACTGAAAAGTTCCCTCGATTCAAAATTGCCAGGATCAATCTATTCGTTATTCGATGCGTGATTTGGCCTTGCGCACCTCCAGCCCTGGCAGCAAACGAATGGCAGGCTGCAATTCTAATCCTAATTGCTCGCGCGCGGCTTTAATCACTTTGGCAGGATCAGGTTGAAATTGTTCATTCTCCGGTTTTGTCAATTCCGCTTTTAAAAATTCCAAATCTTCGGGCGTGATTGCCGTGTTAAGCTCTTTGGGAAGTGGACCATTAAGAATCGCTCCCGGATTATCATCAATAAATTTCTGAATCCGCTTATCCAATCTAAAACCCAATTTCTCCGCTTCCGAAAGCTCCCAGTTTATCTGAACGCTTAAAAGATTCGTCATATGAGTTTCATCAATGACCTGTTTGTTCAGGGCCAACGTGAGACAACTACAGACTACGCTCATTTCAGCCCCCCCTAATTTAAAACCACCCGGTTCCTGCCCTCCGCCCCCATTTATTTTCGTTGCGCTAAGTCCCGGGGCGCTGAGAGGGGCTGCTTTCACTACATATACTTCATGTTGGCTCGTGTTCGTTTGCGTTACAATTCCCAAGGTCGTTCGGAGTGCTTCTTCGAATTCAAAGACCGTCTCAAGTCTGCGGTCTGGTGGCCCAACCACGCTGATATCGTATAATTTTTCGGAAAGCTTTCCTTCTTCTGAAATCATTTTGGGATTGATATCGTAAAAAGCTGCTAAAGCATCGCGTAAATACGCCTTCTCAGCCTTGAAGATACAATGGGCTTTGTCCCAATAACAAATGTCGAACGCTCCTTTGGGCACTGGAAATGGACCCTTGATGGAGACTGTGATATTTTTTGGAATGGGTTCCCGCTTTGGTTCAATCGATGGTTCTTCAGCAGTTGAATTTTTCTTTTGTGGCAAAGAACACGGCTTCCCCGCGAGCACCTCGTTTAAATGCTCAACTTTGAGTTGGGAAGGATGAGTAATGGCCGCGATTCTGCCTGCTGCATCGACGATGACCGTTGTCGGGATGCCCGTGATGCAGAATCCTTTACTCGTAGGTGTAAGCAGGGCATCTGAAGCGATCCATCCGCTGATTGGTGTCTTATGCAAAAATCCCTTTACATACTCTTCGTTCTCGCTGGAAATCGAAATAAAGACGACTGGTTTTTTACCGAATTGTGCCACGAGTTCGTTTAGGTGTGGAATCGCTTCGACACAAGGAGCACACCTGACTCCCCAAAATTCCAACACTACTACGCGCCCATGTAACTTCCCCCACGTTACCCCATTTGTTGGAGGACCTTGTAACAGACTCCTTAAAATAAGCGGCGGTGGAACATCCCCAATTTTCGGCGCGTCTGATTTTTCTTTGGCCGGACAGTTGGCGCATTGTGTGAAAAACCAGAGCAGGTAAAGCAGAAAAAATGGGTTCCCTGGAAATTTCATATCTAAGTTGAGCAGATTCATTCTTACGAAATCTGCCGCAATGTCAATGGAACCATTAAATTGGGCTTGTTTATAAAAGCTCTTGGTACCTCACCAATCAATCGACCGATAATCCTTCAGAAACTGTCCCCAGATATGTTTGCCCGTGTTGAAGCCGCTGATGATCGGGTCCACAATCCGCGCCGCGCCGTCCACAATATCCAGCGGCGGATGAAAGCGATGCTCCTTCAGCTTGCGCGCCGCCGTCGCTGCCGGATCTTCATCGGAAACCCAGCCCGTATCCACGCTGTTCATATGGATGCCATCAACCTGGTAATCCGCCGCCGAAGTGCGCGTCATCATGTTCAACGCCGCCTTCGCCATATTCGTATGCGGATGCCGCGTCGTCTTGAACTTGCGATAAAACTGTCCCTCCACCGCTGACACATTCACGATGTGCTTGTCCCGCTCCGGCGTCCGCAGCATCAAAGGTTTCAACCGCGCGTTCAGCAGAAACGGTGCAACCGCATTCACCAATTGCGTCTCCAATAATTCCACCGTGGGCACCTCCGCCAAAGTGAACCGCCACGAATTCCGCTCGCGCAAATCCACCTGTTGCAAATCCTGATCCAGCCGTCCCTCGGGAAACAAATCCTTTTGCGCCTTCAATTCATCCGGCAGCAATGGCACTTGCGACAACGCCGCCGCATGAGTCAGCCCTGCCACATCGGAAAGCCTCCGTTCCACCAACGCCGGCACCGCCTCGCCTTCGGGCAATAGTTGATACCCGCGCAACCCTTCGTAAGCGCCGAGCAGTCGCCGCGCGCGTTCCGGCAAGTCCTGCAACGGCCCGGTCTCCTGTTCCATCATGTGATGATAAAAATCCGGCGGCCGTCGCACCGTCTGGCAGGCGTTGCTGATGATGAAATCCAGCCGCTTCCGCGTCGCCAGCAAATGACGGCAAAACGCTTCGATGGACGGTGTATGCCGCAAATCGAGCCCGAAAATTTCCAACCGATGTCCCCACTTCTCGAAGTCCGGTTCCGCCGCATACCGTGCCGCGGAATCCCGCGGGAACCGTGTCGTAACAATCAATTGCGCACCACAACGCAGTAACTTGATTCCCGCTTGATAGCCAATCTTCACTCGGCCACCGGTCAGCAACGCCACCCGTCCGCTCAAATCCGCCAGTTCCGTCCGCTTGCGATAATTCGTCTCCGCGCACGTGGGGCACAACTGGTCGTAGAAATGGTGTATCTGCGAATAATCTTTTTTGCAGATGTAACAATTTTGCGGCTCCACGACCTCGCGAAAATCCGGGTCTTCCACCTCTTGCTGCTCGACATTCGTCGGCGGCAACGCATTCGGCGTGGTGAACACCGGCTTGCGTCGCAGTTCACGGATACCCGTGCCCGTCAGCACTTCCTGGTCGCGTTCCAACTTCTCGGCCTTACGTTGACGCTGTTTCGCCCTTGTGAGCCGGCGTCGCTCATTGACGTCCGGACAAAATATCTGACCAGCCGCTTGTAGCAGGCGATCCCGCTCTTCGGCGGACATCTTTGCCAATAACGCGCGATCAGCGGCGACGGCTTCCAACACTTCGGCGGCGGCCCTCAGGCGTTCGGCCATCGCGTCGCTTCCGTTGCTGGGTTGATTTTCGGGAGACGTTTTAATGAGAATGAGTGGCGGAATTCTGGTTTTTTGTGCGGACGAAGGCACCAATACATTTGCAAATCGCCCGCTAATATGGGCAAAAAACTAACTGGCCGCTGGCCTTTGTCAAGACGCCGCCCATGTCGGTAGTATCCTAATTTGGTTTCAAACTGCCGCGCACGACGAAGAAAATTGATGTGCCAATAAGGAAAATCGAAACGCCATGCTTCAAAAATTTCTTATCTCCAATCAAATCGAATATCTGAAGGCATAGACCAATTGATAGCAGGACGATGGCGAATATGATTCGTTTTTTCATTTCTTCCCTTTCACTTCCGCAGCAATAGCCACTTCAACCGTCGTTTCTGGCGAGATTACAGGCGGAATTGTTGCCGCCAGGCTTATCTTGTCTGGTGGCGGAACAGTTGAAAGGCCAGCTTCGTGGAAATAATTTCAAATTAGGACGCTACCCCCCATGTCAGTTATCAGTTCCCCACGTTGACAAACCGCAAACCGCCTTCGAAATTTATAAAAGGAGAATAAAAAAGTGGCCCTTCGAAGACATGCAACGGTGACGCATCCCGCGCGGCGCACGGGAATTCCAGTAAGCGCCCTCCGCTGCCGTCGCAAGTTCTTGCGCTTCTTTCCCAAAGGCTTCCGCGACGAGAAATATTATCATTGGGAACGCGGCTATAAATGGCGGGCCTTCGAACACTGGAGTCAATCCCTCGATCACACCACCTTCCGCATGCTATTGCGCGAAGATAAGTTTTCCGAGATCGCCGCCCGCGCCATCAGAATTGAATCCCGAACCAATCTTCTCTTCTCCTTCGAAAAAATGGCCATTCGCGACGCGGTAAAATCGCTGGCTGGTGCGCGCCTGTTTGCGGAGGGACTCTTCGATTTCCTCCATGGCCCGGGGGAAATAGAATCCAAGTTCGAGCGTTGGTGTGAAACCGTGGCCATGCTGCCGCGCAGGCAAACACGCGTGCTCACTTGGCCACTCGTTACCGTTTTCGGATTCATCGCCCAGCCGGACAGACACATTTTTCTCAAACCCAACGTCACTCGCATCGCTGCCATCGAATACGGCTTTGACTTTCAATATCAGTCCCGCCCTTCCATGGAAATCTATGACAGTCTGCTTGAATTTGCCCGCGTCGTGCGCCATGACCTGCGCGATCTACAACCACAGGACATGATCGACCTTCAATCCTTCCTCTGGGTTCAAGGCTCGGACGAATACGAAGAATGATTAGCCTCCCACAGCAGGGACGGGCTTGGCTCGTTCCAATTCCTCCAACTTCGCGTCAAGCAGTTCCAAAACCGCCAGGATGGTAAGCAGCGCATTTCCTTCCAATCGATTATTGAAGTAAAGAAACAACTCGCGCGGTTCCACGTCTTTTAAAACCATGAGTAGTAACCTGACCGCCGCCGCCCGCGCTTCCTCGTATCTCTCCTTGATTTCCTTGTAAGGACTAAACCGATCCACCGCCTCTTGATATGTGCGCCCCGGTTTCAGCAAAAACCGCGCTCCCGCAAATTCCGGATTCGTCACACTCCCCGGCAACGCCAATTGTTCACTGACCGCTGGCATCTCCGCCCAGCTATTATAGACATGCGCCACTCCATGACGCGCCAGCATCGCGAAATATTCCGGCTGCAGAAAAGTCCGGTTCCGAATCTCCACCCCGTAACGCCAGCCCTTCGGCAACTGCGCAAGAAACCTATCCAACAGTTCCACAAACTCCCGCCCCTGCGCAAAGTCAGTCCGATAAAATCGCGCAAACTCAAAAATGATCATTCCAACATTTTTTTTGAACTCCTCGAACGGAGCTAAAAACCCGCGCGCAAACAGTTCCGCATTTAAAAAATGTTCATTCACCTTGCCCGCCCGATTCCCATAACGTGGCAGGTTGGAAAATCGCTTGATCGTAATATCATCCGTCACCTTGAACGTGAAACGAAAGTCGTCCGGCACTTCTTTAATTAAACCTTCCAAATAGCGTCGATCAGGAAATTTATAATACGCCGCGTCCACGCAAACCGTTTTGAACACCTCCGCATATTCCGCCAGCGAATTATTATTGAACCGGCTCTCCGCAAATTTTCCGCGCCAGATATAACGATCCTCCGTGTAAAGCTGTCCCATCCAGCCCGGATATTTCCACGAGGAGGTGCCGATGAATACGCCTTTGCTTCCCAAATCGGCAATCACCTGTTTGAGTCTCTCGCGATCCAAAGCCACCGTTTGAGTCATTGCTTCCACACAAATACTTTGAGCGAATTCGAGCAGGAAGCAAGTCGTGCACACAAATCAATCGTTGCTTTGCAAATAATAGGCCATGACGCAGCCTCCCATTACGGCTAAATTTCCCGACATGCAGAAATCGGTGAAGTCATTGCTGGGTAGTCTCTTTGCCAGCATTTGTCTGGCAGTGGCAAGTCTTGCCCAGCCTGTTGAAATTCTCCCGCCTTCATTGCGCGGCGCGACTCAACCCCAAGTTGCCGTCGCGGGCAACGGCCACATCTTCGTGACCTTCGGCAAGGATTCTTCGGTTTACTGCACCGCTTCTACCAATGGCGGCAAAACATTTCTTGAACCTCGCAAAGTTGCCACACTCCCAAAATTGTCGCTCGGCATGCGCCGCGGCCCACGCATCGTTGCTTCCAATCAACACGTCACCATTTCCGCTGTCTCGCAACCAGATGGCAATCTGCGCGCCTGGACTTCCGACGATGCCGGTCTCACCTGGTCGAAAGCGGCGCTCATCAATTCGGTTCCGAATTCCGCCCGCGAAGGATTGCACGCCATGACTGCAGACGGACAAAAAAACGTTTATGCCGTCTGGCTCGATTTGCGAAACAAGGTCACGCAACTCTGGAGCGCTGCTTCACACGACGACGGCAAAACTTGGAGCGATAATATCAAAGTGTATGAATCTCCGGACGGCCATATCTGTGAATGCTGCCATCCTTCCATAAGCATCTTCAGCAACGCCATCGTCCGCATCATGTGGCGAAATTCGCTCAATGGTGCGCACGATATGTTTACCGCCGATAGCACCGATGGCGGCAAGACATTCTCCACCGCGCAAAAGTTGGGGCAGGGGACATGGTCCTTAAATGCCTGTCCCATGGATGGTGGAAGTTTAGCTGGCCCTTATTCCGTTTGGCGTCGGGACAAATCAGTTTATTACACCGATGAAAAATTTATTGAGCATTTACTTGGTGAAGGCAGACAGCCCGTTGTGAGCCTGGGCCGGGAAGGTCTATTTTTTTTGTGGCAAAAAGATTCCCAATTGATGTTGCAGAAGGGAACCGAAATTAAACCAATCGTCCTCGCTGAAACAGGTGCTTATCCTGCGGTCACAAGTGCTTTGGAAAAACCCAATCCCATCGTGGTGTGGGAATCCATGACCAATGGACTCAAAACCATTTCCGCCCAAGTCTTGAAATAATAGTTTTGGCAATTAAAGAATCTAGAAAGTTATTCACAGCTGACGACCCTTTAAGTCGCTATCCCTCAGTAGTTTGGAATATGCAATCCCACTTTGTGAACATCTTCCGTTAGCAACTTGCTCTTTTTACACGGAAGTTGTTGCCAATCAGCATGCACGCCATCTGGAAAGGTACCCTAAGTTTTGGTTTGGTCAGTATTCCTGTTGCGCTTCATCCCGCCGTCCAAAGAGACGAATTAAAATTCCGCATGCTCCGAAAAAGTGACCTCAGTCCCATCAGCTACAAGCGCGTAGCCGAGGTGGACGCCAAGGAAGTTTCCAATGATGAAATCGTCAAAGGTTACGAATATGAACCCGACCATTTTGTCGTGTTGAATGAAGAAGATTTTAACCGTCCCAAAGCCGATGGCGTGCAGACCATTCAATTGATGGATTTCGTCGGTTCGCGGGAAATCGATCCCATGTATTTCGACAAGCCGTATTACTTGGTGCCCGAGAAAGGTGGAGCAAAACCTTTCGCATTATTGCGCGACGCGTTGATCGAGAGCGGGACATTGGGTATTGCCAAAGTCGTCATCCGCACCAAACAACATCTCGCCGCATTGAAGCCCAAAGACAATCTGCTACTCCTCGAACTGATGCACTTCGAGGAAGAACTTGTTGATCCGCAGATGCTGCAATCTCCCCGCGATGTGCAGGTAGGAAAAACCGAAAAGGAAATGGCCAAGGCCCTCATTGGTGCCATGACTACCAAATGGAATCCCGCCAAATATTCCAACGATTATAAATCCGCCTTGATGGAAGTCATTGAGCGTAAAATTAAAGAAGGAGAGAAAGGCGGCAAACGGCGTTCACAAACCACCAAGCTCCCTGGGAATGTGGTGGATATCTTTGACGTGCTCCAACGCAGTTTGCTCGAAACAACTCGTTCTGCCCGCTCCAAGCCTAAAGTAAAAAAACGCAGGTCGGCTGCCTAGATGACAACGTCGCAGCGACCATCCAGATTCGTGTATCCACCGCAGAGGTGGGAATGTTTCTTGGTGAAAGTTACCGTATAGTGTAATATGGGATCTGTCAGTATCGGCAAGTTGCCTTGTGACATCGGAAAACGATTCATGAAGCCAGCCTCTGCCATTCGCAAGGTCGCGTTTCTCGGCGACTATATGCCCAGAAAATGCGGCATCGCCACGTTCACCACCGACCTGCGCTGCGCCGTCGCCGCCGAATTCCCAACCATTCAATGCCCGGTTGTCCCCGTGAATGACATCGAGGACGGTTATGATTATCCGCCTGAAGTGCGCTTCGAAATTGCGGAGCAAGACTTGCCATCGTATTTGCGTGCGGCGGATTTTCTGAACATCAGCGACGTGGATGTCGTTTGTCTCGAGCACGAGTTCGGCATTTTCGGCGGGCCGGCGGGCAGTCACGTGCTGGCGCTGTTGCGCGAACTGCGGATGCCCATCGTCACGACCCTCCACACGGTCTTGCGCGAGCCAAGCGATGAGCAACGCCGCGTGATGCGCGATTTGATTCGCCTCTCGACCCGGCTGGTGGTGATGAGCGAACGCGGTCGGGAATTTCTGCGTGACGTTTATAAAGCACCCGAAAGTAAGATCGATCTTATCCCACATGGCATTCCTGATATGCCGTTTGCCGACCCGAATTATTTCAAGGACGAGTTCGCCGTCGCGGGCAAGCAGGTGTTGCTCACCTTCGGTTTGCTGTCGCCCAACAAAGGCATCGAGTTCGCGTTGCGCGCCTTGCCCGACATCATTCGCGAATTTCCCAATATCGTTTATATCGTGCTTGGGCAGACCCATCCCAATTTACTGCGTAATGAAGGTGAAGCTTATCGCTTAACCTTGGAACGGCTCGCCAAAGATCTCGGTGTGCAGAAGCACGTTGTATTCTTCAATCGTTTCGTCGAGTTGGAGGAATTGATGCGCTTCATTGGCGCGGCGGACATTTACATCACGCCCTACTTGACCGAAGCACAAATCACTTCGGGCACGCTGGCGTACGCCTTCGGCGCGGGAAATGCCGTGGTATCCACGCCTTACTGGCACGCCTCGGAATTATTGACCGAAGAACGCGGCAAACTGGTGCCGTTCCGCGATGCCCAGGCCATCGCTGTCGCTGTAGTTGAATTGCTGCGGGATGATCCGTTACGCCATTCGATGCGCAAGAATGCCTACAAGCTCGGCCGCGATATGGTGTGGAGCCGCGTGGCACAGCTCTATCTAAAATCGTTCGAGCAGGCGCGGCACGATCATAGTTTCGTCGGAACAAAATCGTCGCCTATTAAAACGCTCGATGAGCAACCTGGCCAATTACCGGAATTGAAGCTCGACCACCTGTTTCGGATGACTGATTCGACGGGAATTTTTCAACACGCCAGCTTCACCGTGCCGAACTTTGCGGAAGGTTATTGCACGGACGACAATGCACGCGCGCTGGTGCTCGCGTTGATGCTAAAACGATTGGGCCACGGTTCGCCGCGTATCGGTGAGCGCGCGGCCACGTATGCGTCATTTCTGAACCACGCGTTTGACCGTCAGCGCGGGCGGTTCCACAACTTCATGAGCTTCGACCGTCGCTGGCTGGATGAGATTGGTTCGGAGGATTGCCAGGGCCAGTCGCTCTGGGCACTCGGGCTGTGCGTTGCGCAGGCGGGCCAGGGCAGTTTCCAAATGCTGGCGGCGCAACTGTTCGAACTGGCGCTGCCCGTCGCGGCTAAATTCACCTCACCACGCGCATGGGCTTTCACGCTCATCGGCATTGATGCCTACCTGCAGCGCTTGAGCGGCGACCGGCGCGTGACGCAATTTCGTGAATTGTTCACGGCCAAACTCTTGCAACGTTACAACGACGCCGCAACTGAAGAGTGGCAGTGGTTCGAGGAGACGGTTTCCTACGCCAACGCAAAACTGCCGCATGCGATGATCCTCAGCGGACGTTGTATGAACAATCTCGCCATGCTGGAACTCGGCCTCAAGACGCTGCGCTGGCTCGTAAAAGTTCAAACTTCGCCTGCCGGCTCGTTTCGGCCCATTGGTTCGAACGGGTTTTACACACGCGGCCAGGAGCCCGCACTCTTTGACCAGCAACCCATTGAAGCTCAAGCCACGGTGTCCGCCTGCATCGAAGCTTATCAGGCGACGCATGATCCCTTCTGGATTGCTGAAGCGCGACGCGCCTTCGAGTGGTTTCTTGGTCGCAACGATTTGGGCCTCGCGCTTTACGATTCAACCACCGGTGGCTGTCGCGACGGTTTGCACATCGATCGCCTGAGTCAAAACCAGGGTGCCGAGTCCACGCTCGCTTTCCTGCTCGCGCTGGCGGAGATGCAGGCGCTGCAGAACACACTCACGAGTTTTAAAGAACCGTCCGGGAAGTAACTCCGGCTCGTTTAATTTCGCGGTAGAAAAATTATGACCAATCTCAATAAGCCGGACGCCCACGCAAAACGCATTGGACCAACCCTCGTTCCCGACCATTCGCGCGTGTTGATGCGCCCATTCCGTCCGACTACTGAAGAAATCGCCCGGAGAATCGTGGCGCAGGTAATGGCCTTGCCTGAAGCGGAGGTTGAGCGAGTGCTTGCTGGTGTGATGGCGGAATTCGGAGAGCGGCATCACGCCGTGGAGAAATTTTTCCAAAATCGGTTTAGCCAGGTAGGGTATCTCATCGCTGGCAAAAAGAAGCCTTCGGTGAAACGCCAGATGCTCATTGGCTCTTACTTTACCCACGAATATTCTCCCGAGTCGGCGGCACTGTTTAATCCATCCATCGTTCCTCACCCGGACCAGAGCGGACTGGCCAAAGGTGCGCTGCGTTTCATCATGAGTTTGCGGGCAACGGGCGAGGGGCATATTTCGTCCATCACGTTTCGTGTCGGCGTCGTCAGCGCCCGGCACCGCATCACGCTCACGCCGCCGGTGGAATTTGCGACCGAACCGGAGCGCGTGCCGAAGTCGGCTTACGAGAAGGCACTGTTTGCCCGTAAACTCCAGGAACTGGGCGTGCAGAACAAGTTTTGCCGTGGCGTGCTGGAGCAGCTCGATGATTCTTTTACCATGGACGATTTGCGTCGTATCCTTCCGGCAGAACGCAAGCAAACGGCGGCATCCGATGCAGCCGCAGACCGGGCCGCGCGCGGCATGCTGTTGCTCGCCGAGTCGAATTACGAAGTGCGCTTTGCCGAAGGCCAGCCGGTCTCACAACGCGTCATTTTTCCCTCTTCGCCCAGCCAAAGCAATGGCATCGAGGACGCGCGTTTCGTTCGCTTCGCCAATGACAATGGCAGCTTCACCTATTACGCGACCTACACGGCTTACGACGGGAGGATCATCCTGCCCCAACTCCTGGAGACACGGGACTTCCTTCATTTCAAATTCATCACGATGAACGGTCCGGCGGTGCGGAACAAAGGCATGGCCCTATTTCCGCGGAAGATCAACGGTCATTACGCCATGATTTCGCGCCAGGACGATGAGAATATTCTCATCATGTTCTCCGATAACATTCATTTCTGGTCCGAAACGAAGCTGTTGCTCTCGCCCGCGCAACCGTGGGAATTCATCAAAATGGGAAATTGCGGTTCGCCGATTGAAACAGAAGCGGGCTGGCTTGTGCTAAGCCATGGCGTCGGCGCCATGCGCAAATATTGTATCGGGGCGTTCCTGCTCGATTTGAAGGACCCCACGCGCGTCATCGGCCGATTGCGCGAACCGTTGCTCTCCCCAAACGAAGCCGAGCGTGAAGGCTACGTCCCTAATGTCGTTTACACCTGCGGCGCGCTGCTGCACGACCGCGAGGTGGTGATTCCTTATGCGATGAGTGACTCCGCGACGAGCTTCGCCACCATTCCGCTGGATGAATTGCTGGCCGCGATGGAGTAAGACAGTTGTTAAGTCAGTCGCACTGTCAGACTGCTATCAAGTCGTTTGGATAAATCAATGGGATCGCCCACGGAAACTTTTTGTGGATTCACCTGGTAGGCCCAGACTTCAAAATGGGTCAACTTGGCCTCGCCATAAATCGTCGCAAACGCACCCTCTACCGCGTCCGCGCCATGCGCAACTTTGATGCGGCCAATACGCGGGACATTGAAACGCGGATCAAAAGTCATCCACTCCTGCCCGAGGTAAACTTCGCAATAAGCATGAAAATCCATCGGCGTCCCCGGATCAATGCAGCCAATGTCCGGCAAGTGTCCAGTCACATAGCGAGCAGGCAAATTGAAAGCGCGACATAGCGCAATCGCCGCGTGGGCAAAATCGCGGCAGACACCATAACGCCGTTCGATGACCTCAGACGCGGACAAGTCAGCTCGGCCGGATAGCGAGCGGTATTCAATATTATTATGGACCCAATCGCAGATGGCTTGCACACGTGGGAGGCCATGCGTGG
Source organism: Pedosphaera sp. (assembly GCA_028293285.1). Taxonomy (GTDB): domain Bacteria; phylum Verrucomicrobiota; class Verrucomicrobiia; order Limisphaerales; family Pedosphaeraceae; genus Pedosphaera. The sequence goes on along the minus strand of JAQGPC010000268.1, from coordinate 8,695 downwards.
TCTGCCCGAACTGTTTCCAAGCAAAATCCATCAGCTTGTCTGAATCGCAATAACGGCTCGGCAACGTGTAGCGCAACAAATCAGAAGGAAGCTGTCCAATGGGCATAATGTTGCCTATCACTTCCCGGCTGTCTGGCAGGGATGAAACCGCGACCAGGGCATCGTGACGAATTTCGTTGCGGCCCGGCATGAGCATCGACCGATAAGTGAAGTTGCCGTGAAAATCCTGAAACTCGTACGACGGAAGACCAATGCCGAACGAAAGCTTCTCCTGCATCACCAGCACCCGGCCTTCCAGTCGCGGCTTGAGCAGGAATAGCACCGGCGTCGGCATGGACGTTTCATAGGCGATGCTGCAACCGACCCGCACGGTGATATCCAAAGGAGTCCAATTCATAGGTGATGCTTTCGCTCAGGTCGTGAGCAGTTTACCACATTGTTGCGATTGCGCCTAACTGATCCGTGAAACACGGATGTTCATCACGTAAGCGCTCCCGCGTTCCACAACGCAATGACGGGCGATTCAACGTGATTGCGCTCGAAATCAAGAATGCTCAGTGATGCTGTGCCTAAAATAAAATGCTGCGCTTCACTCACCGGCAATCCAATCCAACGCGCAGCCAGGACGCGACCCAGATGGCCGTGTGAAAACAGCGCGACATTTCCTTCCAACGCCCGCAGCCGCGCAATGAGCCGATCGACGCGCCCGGAAATTTGCGCGGGCGTTTCACCACGCGGACAGCCGTCGCGGAAGATGTTCCAGTCCGGTCTTTTTTGGAGAATCTCTACCGAGCGTAGTCCTTCGTAATCGCCATAGTCCCACTCTGCCAAATCCGGTTCGATTTCAGCTTTGGAACCCAACCCCGCCAACTCACACGTTCGTCGTGCCCGTTGGCGTGGACTCGTCAGCACCCGGGTAAATGGAATATCTCGAAGACGCTCTCCCAGTTTCCGTGCCGCGTCTTCGCCATGCCCGGCCAATGGAATATCTGTGCGCCCGGTATGCTGTCCGGAAAGCGACCATTCCGTTTCGCCGTGTCGAATGAAATAAATACGCGGCAACATGCCCGGTTCATTTATTACTTGGTTGCGCCCCATTTCCAATTCCGAATTTCCGGTAGGTCTTCGCCATGTTTCGCAATGTATTGTTTATGATCAATGAGTTTGTCGCGGATGGCTTGCTTGGCGTAAGCCGCCTTGGGACCGAGTTGCGGCACACGATCAATGACATCACCCACCAGATGAAAGCGATCCAGATCATTCATTACTACCATGTCGAACGGCGTCGAAGTTGTGCCCTCTTCCTTGTAGCCCCGCACGTGAAGATTCCTATGGTTGGTGCGGCGATACGTGAGCCGATGAATCAACCAAGGGTAACCGTGATAGGCAAAGATGACGGGCTTATCGGTTGTAAAGAGCACATCAAAATCCTTGTCGCTTAACCCGTGGGGGTGCTCGGTCTGCGGCTGGAGCTTCATCAAATCGACCACGTTAATCACGCGGACTTTCAATTCCGGGAAATGCTGCCTGAGCAACTCCACGGCGGCGAGGGTTTCCAATGTAGGCACGTCGCCAGCACACGCCATGACCACATCCGGTTGACCGCCAAGGTCGCTGCTCGCCCAAGGCCAAATACCAATGCCGGCAGTGCAATGCTTGATAGCGGAATCCATGTCGAGCCACTGCGGGGCAGGTTGTTTGCCCGCGACAATCACATTCACGTAGTTGCGGCTGCGCAGGCAATGGTCGGTTACCGAAAGCAGCGTGTTGGCGTCAGGCGGCAGATAGACGCGAATGATTTCCGCCTTCTTGTTCATGACATGATCAATGAAGCCGGGGTCTTGATGACTGAAGCCATTATGATCCTGCCGCCACACATGCGAAGTAAGCAGGTAATTCAGCGAGGCTATGGGCCGCCGCCAGGAAATGTGGCGGGTCACTTTCAGCCACTTGGCATGCTGATTGAACATGGAATCAACGATGTGAATAAAAGCCTCATAGCAGGAAAAAAATCCATGGCGTCCCGTAAGCAAATAGCCTTCGAGCCAGCCTTGGCACTGATGCTCGCTCAACATCTCCATCACCCGGCCATCGGGCGCGACATGATCATCGCCGGGAAGAATTTCTGCTGTTGAACAACGATTAGTCGCTTCGAAGACGGCGTTCCAGCGATTCGAAGCCGTTTCATCGGGACTGAAGATGCGGAAATTGTCGAGGTTGCGTTTCAGTACATCGCGGATGAATTCCCCCTGCACGCGGGTGGCTTCGGCAACAACCGCCCCCGGCTTGGGCACTTTCACGGCATAGTCGCGAAAATCCGGCAGGCACAAATCGCGCAGCAACAGTCCGCCATTGGCATGTGGATTAGCACTCATGCGACGTTCACCCTTGGGAGCGAGTTCGGCAAGTTCGGGTCGCAGCTTGCCGGTTTTATCAAATAATTCCTGGGGGCGATAACTCTTCATCCACTTTTCCAAAAGCTTCACGTGCCCCGGATGACTCATGTCGCCCATCGGCACCTGATGCGAGCGGAACGTCCCTTCGGTCGGTTTGCCATCCACCACCTTTGGGCCGGTCCAACCCTTCGGTGAACGCAGGATAATCATCGGCCAACGCGGACGCTTCTTGAATCCGTTCTTCCGCGCCTCCTGTTGAATGCGCCGAATGTCAGCCGTGACGATATCGAGTGTGGCCGCCATGAGTTGGTGCATCTTTATCGGCTCGTCGCCTTCGACGAAATACGGCATATAACCGTAGCCGTGAAAGAGTGCTTCCAACTCCTCGCGTGGAATGCGGGCGAGCACGGTTGGCCCGGCAATTTTGTAGCCGTTCAAATGGAGGATGGGCAACACCGCGCCATCGCGCACTGGATTGAGAAATTTATTCGAGTGCCAGCTCGTGGCCAGTGGCCCGGTTTCCGCCTCGCCATCGCCAACCACGCAAGCGACCAGCAAGTCAGGATTATCAAACGCCGCGCCAAAAGCATGTGACAGTGAATAACCGAGTTCACCGCCTTCATGAATCGATCCAGGTGTCTCAGGCGCAACATGGCTCGGAATACCGCCCGGGAAGGAAAATTGTTTGAACAAGCGCCGCATGCCTTCCTCATCTGGCGAAATATCCGGATAAACTTCGCTATAGGTGCCTTCCAGATAAGCATTGGCCACCAAGCCCGGCCCACCGTGTCCGGGGCCGGTGATATAAATGACGTCCAGGTTTTGTTCTTTTATGACCCGGTTCAGGTGAACATAGATGAAGTTCAATCCGGGCGTTGTGCCCCAATGGCCGAGCAGGCGCGGCTTGATGTGCGCGAGCTTGAGCGGCTTCTTCAAAAGCGGATTGTCGTAGAGATAAATTTGCCCGACCGACAGGTAATTGGCCGCGCGCCAATAGGCATCCATCTTCTGAAGCAGTTCTGGCTTTAAATTTTTAACGGTCATAGTTCAACTTTCTCTAAGTCACATTTAATTTCAGAAGCCGCCCGACTGACCGGGCAATCATCACTTCTTCATCCGTGTGGATGACCCGCACAGCAACGCGCCCGGCCTCCGTGGATATTAACGTCGCATTCTCCGCGTTACGCGTCTCGTTCAATTCGATGCCAAGAAACCCAAGCCCTTCACAAATGCGTGTGCGGACGAGTGGCACGTTTTCGCCAATACCTCCTGCAAAGACGAGCGTGTCCACTCCGCCAAGAACGGCGGCAAAAGCTCCAATCCATTTTTTAATCTGATAACAGAACAGCGCAATGGCATCCGCCGCCCGAACGTCCTCAGTTTCCTTCGCGAGCAAGTCCCGCATATCGGAACTGATTTCTGAAACTCCCAACAGCCCCGACTGATGATTGACCATCTGGTTAAATTGTTCCGCATTCATCTGCTCGCTTTGCGCGAGATACCAGACCAACCCTGGATCCAAATCACCGGATCGGCTGCTCATGACCAATCCCGCCGTCGGGGTAAAGCCCATGCTGGTATCCATACTTTTGCCGTCGTGCACGGCCGCGAGGCTCGCACCGTTGCCAAGATGAGCCAGGATCACGCGCCCTCGTGCAGACTTTGCGCCAGCAACGCGCGCGAGTTCTTCAAGCAGATAGGCATAAGAAATTCCGTGAAAACCGTAACGTTGAATTCCTCGCTCGAAGTAACGGCGCGGAATTGGCAGAATCCGGGCCACGCGCGGCATGGTGCTATGAAACGCCGTGTCAAAGCAGGCTACCTGCGGCAGCTCCGGATGACGTTCGCGGAAGGCCGCGATCAGCTCGATCTCACGCGGCAAATGATCCGGGTCGTAAGGCTCGAGGCGATGCAGTTCCTTCAACAGTTCCGGCGTGACCAGTTCTTGTTCCGTATGCTTCATGCCGTGAACCACACGATGTCCGATGGCCTTGACTGAACTAAACTCGTCCCGCGCTTCAAGCCAATCGATGAGAAAAGGTATCGGTGAATTATGATCAGGAATTTCAATGCGGCAATGGCCAGCCTGATCTTTAGTTGCTCCCTTGAACGCCAAGTTCGTGCCATCCAGTCCGATACGGTCAATCTTCCCGGAAAGAATCTGCTTTGGAGTTTCGCTTAACTGATATAACGCAAACTTGATGCTGGAGGAACCTCCGTTGATCGTCAGCACCAACCCGGCCATGTCGCTCGTTGACTTGGAACCCTTGGCTGGTTGAACTGTCATAAGCGAATTTATCAATTTCTGCTTGTGGTAACAAGGTGTATGTCCCGCGCCAGGCCGCCTGGGGATATGGCAGGAGATGTTGCAATAAAGAAGGTTCCAGAAAAGTGCGAAACGCAATTACGCACGAAGTGGTGCCGAGCGAAGTAGTGCGCCCTCCGGTTCAGTTTGCGCGCGCAGGAAATAACTTGTTGCTCAGTTGGCCCACACTATGACTACACGTCCCCAACAGTTTTTTAGGCTGTGGGCAGTAAGCGTAGCGCGTTAATAAGTCGGCTCCCCCGTGATTGCTAGCGAGATATTTGGATAAATCAAAAGAATCACCAAAACTTCCCGCGGATAGAACCTTGCTTGTTATATCAAGACTAATGAAGTCAAAGAAACCCCTCCTTCGGGCTTTGAACTATCTCAACCCGAAACAACTTCTGTCACACTACACAGGCGGAGACAAAGCAAAGGAATAAACTTATCCTCCGCCTGATCAAAGCGAGAAATCAAGGAGTGTTTCTCTGAATGACATCACCGGTTGCTGAAACGTCCTTACCCACTCCGTGAGCGGTGTTACAGCCTGTGCCAACGATGGCCAGGAGCGATGATGCAAGCATGATTAAAATTAAACGCTTATGGATTGTCTTCATGTCGTAACCTAGTCCAGACGACAATGTTCTCTAGTAGATATTTACCTACTGCAGGCAACAATACTCCCGTAGGCAAGTAACTTCAGGGCTGGCGTTCAGCCGGGCTCGTTACCCTGGGAATGATCGAAAAATTTGAACCGGATTGTTGAGAGTTATTGGTTTGCAAATTATTTGGCACACGGTTGGTGGCCGGTTCGCTGCCGGTAGGCACCGCGGCGGGTTTTCCCGGGTTTTGATTTGCGGGTGCCGAACTATCCAGGGCCATCAGGGCCTGCTCAATTACGTCCAGATCCTCCCGGGAAGTGTGTACCATTAACGCTCCCTTTCGCTCGTTATAGAACATGGATTTTCCTGCATTGGACGGCTTTGAAGGATCAAAGTCTGCTCCAGCCGCTTGGAAGAATTGGCGAACTGAGGTATTCCTCAGCTCCGATCCATTAAAGCTGCCATGCCATGTGCCTCCACTATTCGTGAGATTGCTCAAGCGTTTACTCATTTTACTCATGGCGGTGGCTTCGAGGTTGCTGAAAGTAATTCCCATCGCTTTTTCAATTCCATGCTCGAATTTGTCGCGGTCGATGTGATACACGCGTGTCAAGAGCGGCTTTGGATCAGGTTCGTTGCAGGCGAACACCACCGCGTAGTCTTCGATCGAGTATTTCAAAGGGATGTCCGCGTTTTTCACAATGGCGTCCAGCACGTCCGCCAGCCGCACATTCTTCAAGGCTGGACTGAGCCTGATGGTTGCTGCCCCAATATCCTTCTGTTGCACGAGTAATCCGGTCGCTGGATCTATGGTTCCTGGAGCAACGAAGGTTGCGGGGTTTTTCTTGTTGATGAAAAAATTAATGCCGGCTTTGTCAGCATCAAGGGCCTGGGAAATTTTGCTCAGATTGTTGATCACCTCGACCAGAGGCAGAGTGTCGTACATCACCGAATCAATGCGAATGTGATCCAGCTTGAAAAGGATGGCCTGGCGGCCATGGGCCGGGTGAACCGAATTGGTCCGTTCCGGCCAGCGTTGGAGCAGATCATGTAAAGCCAGGTCGCCCTCCCGTGAGTTCTTTTTCAAGCGTTTGCGTTCTTGTTTGCTTTCTTCAATTAGGGCGAGGTAATAGGTGGCTGTGGCGTTGGTTGAATCTTGTGCCAGAATACTTCTGAATTTCGCCTCTGCTGTATCAAGTTTGCCCGACTCAAAAAGTAACTTTCCATCCTGCAGCAAGATGCTCACTTCATCCTGTTTTCCGGTAATCTGACTCGTTTGGTTTGTCATCGGCTCGCTGCCGGCAGGAACCGCGGCGGGTTTTCCTAGGTTATTATTTGCGGGTGCCGAATAATCCAAGGTTGCCAAGGCTTGGTCAATCACCTCCAGATCCTCCCGTGAAGTGTGTACCATTAACGTGCCCTTTCGTTCGTTATAGAACAGTGATTTTCCTATATTGGACGGCTTGGCAGGATCAAAGTCTGCTCCAGCCGCTTGGAGGAATTGGCGTACTTGTAGATTCAACACCTCTATATGATCGTTGACATGCTGGATATGCGCTACGCCTCCGCTATTTGTGTACTCGCTCAAGCGTTTACTCATGGCGGTGGCTTCGAGGTTGCTGAAGGTGATTCCCATCGCTTTTTCAATTCCCTGTTCGAATTTGTCGCGGCCGACGAGATACACGCGTGTAAAGAGCGGCTTTGGATCGGGCGGCCCCTTGAAGGAGAAGACCACGGCATAATCTTCAATGGAATATTTTAAGGGCTTCTCCGCCGAGTTGACGATAGCGTCCAGCACATCGGCTAGTCGCACATTCCTCAAAGCGGGTCTAAGCTTAATGGTCACATCTCCGATATCTTCCTGCTGAGCAGGTGACCCCGTTGCTGGATTTACGGGTTCCCGGCTAATCAAGAAATTAATACCTGCTCCGTTCGGGTCGAGCGTTCGGGAAACTTCGCTCAATTGATTAATCACTTCGACCAGGGGCAGAGCGTCGTACCTCACCGAATCGATTCGAATGTGATCCAGTTTTGAGATAATGGCTTGGCGGCCCTTGGCCGGATGAACCGAATTGGTCCGTTCCGGCGAGCGTTCGAGCGGATCCTGGAGTGTTTGTCCGACTTTTGGAGAAGGAGAGGAAAGTGTTTTAGACGCATGGTCATCACGATGGAAAAGGCTGCCATCGGGGTTGATCAGCGTGGGGGTCACAAACACCATCAGCCACTTGCGCCTGCCGTCTTTTCCCGGACCTTGCAAGCCGGCCATCGCCACCGTCTGCCCGTCCTCCACGGTTGAACTTGTGGCCATTTGTGAAAACTGGATTGCTGGCAGGATTGCCGTTGACTCATCCAGCAATATCGTTACGGAGGTGGTGATGGAGAGTTCCACCGTCGATCCATTTGTTCCCACCTTTGGTACCACATCTAATACCGGGCCCACGGGGAGGGACGTTTTAAAGGTTCCCGGGCTACTGTTGGTCCGGATTTTCACCATCTCCAGCAGTGAGATTTGGGCTTGCCTTGCGCTTTCGGTGATGATGCCTAGAGGCGTGAGCAAATCCACGCCATCGTGTTTTTCCAGCATTTTGAGGACAACCCGATACTGTGGTTCCGTCAGGATTCCAGAGAACGTTTGTCCAATCGAATTTGTGATCTGATTAGAGTATATGTCAGTAAATTCATGAGCTACCGGAGTGCCGGGCTGGCGGGAAATGGGATTGAAAGCAGCTTGTCCGCGACTCGGATTTTGCAACCCCAAAAAACCGAATGTCTTTGCCAAATCCGTATCCTGCTCATCCCATTCCACAAATTTGCATTTGATGTTGACCTGGGGTAGCGAGGATTCGGTGATTGATTTATACAAACGCTTCGAGGCATTAAGTTGCGCCTGAGCATTGCTTGTCAATGCAACCGGACGTGAGCCATTTCCCCGAAAGATATGGCCGATGGTCGGACTGTTGGTCCGGGAGAAAGCTCCCTGAGTCTGCTCAGCCACCGCGCGGCTTCGCAATCCTATTGCCAAAGCTGCCATCAACACCAAAGCAACGATCCCTGCCAGCGGCCAGGCTGCACGGGTGGGAGTTTTCTCCGGGTGTCCCAGCAGCCGGCGAATGCGCTGGAGCAGGGGAGCGCCATCGGCCGCCATCGCCAACTGAGCCGGAGTGCTGCGTAATTCTTCGATGATGGCCAATGTTCGCACATAGGCCAGGCGATCCCCGCAAATACTCACGGCTAAATCATCGCAACAATTCTCCCGTTCTTCCCGGATGCGGCGGGATACCCACCATACCGCCGGATGATAGAAAAGGAATGTCTCGGCAAGGCATTGGAGCAAGTTGATCAGGTAATCGTGTCGACGAATATGAGCCAGTTCGTGAGCAAGGATGGCCTCA
>JAQGPC010000259.1 GCA_028293285.1 Pedosphaera sp. | reverse complement strand
AATCCCAAGCCTGGCAAACTTTGTTGAACCCCTGGCCTTACGGCAGCACGTGGTTCGTGCTGTTGATCAGGCAGGTCGGGGCGGTGGCTACGTTATTCATGGTGTAGCTGGTGGTGAACGCCTGGCCGGCGTCCGAGGGGCAGAGCGGAGCGGTGCCCGCGGTGCCACGGCCCAGGTAGGGCTGCACATCGGTGATGTCAGGCGAGGCGGTCGTGGCGGCCTTGGTTTCCAGGGCCCACTGCTGCTTGGCCCCGTCCAACTGGCGCAGGTTGTTGATGCAGGCGTTTTGCTGCGAGGTCGTGCGGGCGCGCACGAAGTTGGGGATGGCGATGGCCGCCAACAGACCGATGATGGCCACCACGATCATGATTTCCACGAGCGTGAAGCCCGCTTTGGTTACCTTATTGAGTTTCATATTTAGCTAATTTGACCTTTCGTTTTATGTGCAGTTTGAACAGGAGCAACAGGCGGGTTTATGATTATTACAAAGGGTTGTTCAAGATTGCCTGTTGCCAACCGCACTTGGGTCCTCAGCAAAGTGTGTGCCATGGAGAAACTTTCCATGGACATAGGACTATTCCGAACAATTCGTCTTCACTTTTCCAAATTCTGCCATTATCTAAGCGACAATGGTCTAATTACGAATTTTTCTTGTCCTGCCAAAAATGACACTGTCCTACTCTTGGACAACTTTTAATCCGGCTTTCAACTTACCCGCTTGTCGATGGCAGCACTGCTGTTTTATGATGGTTACTATGGAAATTGCACGGAATGCGCGGATTTATGTGGCGGGGCATCGCGGGCTTGTTGGCAGCGCGATCTGGCGCAAACTCCAACAGCTCGGCTTCACTCAGGCGATTGGAAAAACTCACACTGAATTGGACCTGCTCAATTCCGACGCGGTGCAAGCGTTTTACCAGCAGGAAAAACCGGAGTATGTTTTTGTAGCGGCTGCCAAAGTAGGCGGCATTCTTGCCAACAGCCAGCAACCCGTCCCCTTCCTCTACGACAATCTGGTCATTCAAAATAATCTCATCCACGGCGCCTATACGCATGGTGTAAAGAAACTCCTTTTTCTTGGCAGTTCGTGCATTTATCCCAAACTCGCCCCCCAGCCTCTCAAGGAAGAATACCTTCTCACCGGCCCGCTCGAACCCACTAACGAATGGTATGCCGTTGCTAAAATCACCGGCATCAAACTCTGTCAGGCTCTGCGCCGGCAACATGGCTGCGATTTTATATCCGCCATGCCTACCAACATGTATGGGCCAAATGACAATTACGATTTACAAACCTCGCATGTGCTGCCTGCCTTGATCCGTAAATTTCACGAAGCCAAATCCACCCACGCTCCTTCTGTTATCTGTTGGGGCAGCGGTTCACCATTGCGCGAGTTCCTCTACGCGGACGATCTCGCCGATGCCTGCGTGTTCCTCATGGAACATTACAGCGAAGAGCAATTCATCAACGTCGGTTTCGGCAGTGATGTCACCATTCGCGAACTGGCCGAACTCGTCCAAAAAATTGTCGGTTATAAAGGCGAAATTATCTGGGATAAATCGAAGCCCGACGGCACCCCGCGCAAGTTGATGGATAGCTCGCGCCTCTTTTCTCTTGGTTGGAAACCCAAGGTAGATCTCGAAACCGGCATCCGCCTCGCCTACGAAGATTTTCTAAAAAAATCCGTTAAAGCTGGCAGCTAAAATAGTTGTCTAGCTATTCACGCGAATCTCACCTTGGCGATGCTTCCTAAGCAACTCCACGTCTGCATCCACCATTAGTTTTACCAACTCGCTAAATTTCGTCTTTGGTTCCCAGCCTAATTGCCTCTTGGCCTTGCTGTAATCACCAATCAATAAATCCACTTCTGCCGGCCGGTAATAGCGCGGATCAATCTCCACAAACTTCTGCCAATTCAGTCCCACGTGCTCAAAAGCCAGTTCCACAAACTCTTTGACCGAATGCGTCTCATTGGTCGCAATCACATAATCATCCGGCTTCTCCTGTTGCAGTATCAGCCACATCGCTTCCACATATTCCTTGGCAAATCCCCAATCCCGCTTCGCATCCAGATTTCCAAGAAACAATTTGTCCTGCAACCCCGCCTTGATATGTGCCACCGCCCGCGTCACTTTCCGCGTCACAAACGTTTCACCCCGTCGTGGCGATTCATGGTTGAACAAAATCCCGTTGCTCGCGTGCAGCCCGTACGATTCCCGGTAATTCACCGTCACCCAATAAGAATAAACCTTCGCGCAACCATACGGACTTCTAGGATAAAATGGCGTCGTCTCTGTTTGCGGAACTTCCTGCACCAAACCATACATTTCACTCGATGACGCTTGGTAGAAGCGCGGTTTGATTCCTGTCTCACGAATCGCCTCCAGCAATCGCACCGTCCCCGTGGCCGTTATGTCCGTCGTATATTCCGGGCTGTCGAAACTCACCCGCACATGGCTCTGCGCCGCAAGATTATAAATTTCATCCGGCTGGATTTTTCCAATCAACCGCGACAACGCGCTCGCGTCACTCAAATCGCCGTAATGCAAAGTCAACCGGCTCTTTCCCGAGTGCGGATCAGAATAGATCGGCTCCAACCGGCCCGTATTGAACGTACTGGCCCGGCGAATAATGCCGCTGACCTCGTATCCCTTCGCCAGCAACAATTCCGCCAGATAGGACCCGTCCTGTCCTGTGATGCCCGTAATCAACGCTTTTTTTGCCATAGTCAGTATTTCAGCAAAAGCTTGGGAAAGTTAACGCCCCGTGGCAAGCCCAGAAAACACCCATGCTTCGGCCGCCTTTCCCCATTCTTACTCTTACTCATAATCCTAATCATACTCTCTTTCCCCATTCAGTTTTTCCAGAACCCAGCCAACTTGCCGCGTCCATCTTCGCCGATTCTTTCAATTTCGTGTTCTCATAATTTTTTTAATGCGTGTTAACGTTCGCTAGCGTCAGTTAACGTGTGTTAACGTCAGATAGTACCATACACGTATTAATTTCCCTTCCTCGCGGAGCGCCGACAGCCTGCCGGCTCGGTTTAGTTCCCCCTTTGTGAATTTTGTGCTCTTTCGCGGCCATTCTTCTTCGCGCCTTCGCGTCTTTGTTGTTCATCCATCCCCATTCGTGTTTATTAGTGTTCATTCGTGTTTGACCGTATAATTTTCAACTCATATCTACTCGTAATAGCTCGCATCTGGTCGTATTTGCTCGAAATTAGCCATAGGAACGATCAACCTGCTCCGTTAGCCGACCATGGGCATTCCGGTTCGTCATTCGTCATTCGTCATTCGTCATTCGTCATTCGTCATTCGTCATTCGTCATTCGTCATTCGTCATTCGTCATTCGTCATTCGTCATTTCCAATAACCATTTATCCTTTGTAACACCCTCTCTGCGTTCCGCCAAATCCTCCATTGGCTGGGTTGGCTGCATTGGAATTTATTTTCAATTTGTGCCCTTGAGAGACGTCCTTCTGAGAACCTCCACGTTGAAACTAAAATCTCCCTATGATCTTTACCAAATCACATTAGAGTTCCTTTTACGAAGATTCGTCTAGCGGTTCAATATCGCCACCAAACACCCCGACACCGTTGCGCAGCTAAAAGCTGAATTCGAAAAACACACCGCGGAAGTCGTCCCCGGAAAGCCGCAGTATTAGAAATTCAAGTTAAAAATGAGAATCCAGTATAGGCTCGTTGCAAATCCCGGAGAGCGCCCGCCCCGGGCGCAGCAATCCCAAACATTCCAGCGCCCAATCATCCCAAACCGCACAACCTTTCCCGCGATTACCCGTTCCACTGATAAGCCGCCTTATTCGTTCAATTCGTCGGCACCCAAATATCTTCCACCATCTCAATTCCTTGAATCAGCCTGATGATATCTGCCGCATCCGTCCTTCGCTCAAAATAGGCGTTGGCGCCCAACCGGAAAGCCTCCCCCACCTCTAAAATATTTTTTCCTGATCCGAGCGCCACAACGGGCAGGCTGCCAAATCTGTCGTTTGACCGGATCCACATGAGCAATCTAAATCCCACCCTCGTTCCCGCTTTCATACTCAGCAGGATCAGGGATGGCAGCGGATACCGCTCGCGGTCCGCATAAACACCCACTCCTTCCATGTAACAAATAGCTTCCTCCACGTGTCGAGCAATGTGGACCGGATTTACAATCATCGCCTCATGAAACGCCCGTTCCAAAACGAATACCTCGTCAAAATTTTCTTCCACCAACAAAATGAGACGATCGGTCTTCATGGTTCGTTAGATCGCCGTGAATATCCAAGACCCGGACCCGAATTCCTATTGGGGCTTTCTCCCCATTTAAATCACTGATGAAAAAGGTTTAACCATGGGTATGGTTGCCAAACCATTATCCCTTCCGGCCCATTATCTTGAACCTCTTACAATGCCACGCTTCATTTATAATTGCGGGAATGAATGAAGTTCATCATGTTCGCCACAACAGGAACAATCTATGAAACCAATCGATAAAAACGAAATCTACAACAACCTCAGCGATTTCCTTAAGAGCAAAGGCATCGATCTCACGGAAGGCAGCGCCACTCAACAAATCCAAAAAGGCTGCAACCTCCTCGCCGACTCCATCAACCTGAGCCAGGAAGGTTTTGCGCGGGCCAAGGTCGAACTCGACAAGAAACTCGACCAAATGCGCCAGGTCATCCACGAAAAAACCGCCCCAAAATCCTCCGCTACTACGTCCACTGCCGGAACTCCGCCACCCAAGGCAAAAACCGCCACATCGAAAGCACGGAAGACTTCACATCGAAAGAAAGCCAAATCAGGCAAAGCCCGCTCAAAGTAATCTCCACGCAAAGTGCGTGCATTCTAATTGGGTCTTGATAGCAATTTTTGTTAGGAGATTTCTGCGATTACAAGTTACAAACCATAGATCATAACTGCAAATAACCACAAATCAGGATTTCTCTCGACATGTGATGCATTCACTTTTAAACTACCCGCATTGCCAATTCCCAATGCGGGTAGTTTTGTTTTTATTGCTCTTCTGCTTTTTAAAACTGATTGGCTGGTCACAACATCATTTTCCACGCGACGCCAGCGGCAAGGTTTCACAGTCCGGCCATGCTAAGCAGACGTTTTCGCTGGATTGCGGCGAAACGGGATATGCCTATACCGTGATAGTAGTAGCATCTTCTATTGCGCTCTACCGCTTCATGGACTACAAGAACCTTATATGACCGAAGGCGAAGAATCCTCCCCTGCCATTCGCCACTACCATGAGCAGATGCTCAAACTGGTCGCCAAAGGATTTTTCAACGAGCTGATTAATTACGGAGTCAACGAAGCTGAAGTCCTCGCCGTTGCCGGCCACCTCCTGGACAACGTGATGCACAAAGGCGGCACCACGAATAAAGCGGTAGAATATTATAACAAGCTTTTTACCATCAAGGATGTGCAGGACCAATGGGCCACCACCCAACGCCTGACCGTGCACAACCTCAGCATTTCTCCCATCGCCCCCGGCCACGTCCCCCAAATTGCGACCTGGCTGCGCGAGCCTTCCATTCAGGAGAGCTTTTATCCCAAATTCCCCGAAGCCAAAGACCTCGCCTGCTATTTTCTGGAACCAACCCGCGAATATTTCTCGATTTTCCGTCAGCAACATTTTGCCGGAATCATCGGTGCTGAAAACATTGACCACGAATCCGGTAAACTTGAAATGCGCAAACTCGTCGGCGATCCCGACATGCATGGCAAAGGCATCGGCAAGCGTGCCACCTTTCTTTTTCTTTATCACGCCTTCTTCATCCGGCAATTCCGCAAGGTTTACCTCCACTCCCTCGACATCAACGTTCGCAACCTCAATCTCAACGGCAAATTCGGCTTCGAATTGGAAGGCGTTTTTCTCGAAGAAACCGTGATCCAAGGCAAACGGCGCGACGTCGTCCGCATGGCCTTGGCCAGTCCCATCTGGCTCGAACTCTTTTCTTAATTAAATTTCCCGACCACCTCACAAAACGTTTCTTTCATTTTCTCTTAAATTTGCTATCCTTTAAATAGGAATTCAAATTGCCGGGAACCAACATGATCGACGACACACTTTCTAAAATCGAAGCCCGCATCCAAAGCGCGGACGCCATCAACGCCGATAAACGCAGGGAATTGCAACAATTGCTGGCGACGCTGAAGTCCGAAGTCGCCGAATTATCCAAGACCCGCCCGGAACAGGCCCAAAGCATCGCCGGATTCACTGAAGTCTCCACCCACGAAGCCACGCGCGAAGAAAAGAATCCTGACCTGCTTAAGCTTTCTCTCAATGGCCTGACCTCGTCCGTCGAAGAATTCGAAACCTCTCATCCCCGCCTCGTCCAGATCGTCAATTCCATTAGCAATACGCTTTCCAATTTGGGGATTTAGTCCAATTGCTTTTAAAGGCCGCTGATCAATCGCCCTCATCATTTTTACCCGCACTCATATTAACCCGCTGACAGCACAGGAGCGCGGCGTTCACGCCGCTTCAACGCCAAATCCACGAGAAATAAATATTTGAAATAGCACCTTCCGATTTCCCTCTCCGTCCCGCAATGCGAGAGTAAGGTGGTCTCATTTTTTCTCAACCCGCTAATCTAACGTCTTCCAAATATTACTAATCTCGCCTCGGTTCCAACTTCCCAATCGCCGCCATGATCTCATCAGCAACTTGCTGGTAAATCTCTTTTAACCGTGGCTTTGAACAAACCTTGGCTTCAGCGCGGAGTTGTTCGAACTGCATCGGTTCCCCGTATTTGAGAGTCACGCGTTTTGGCTTGGGAAATTTGACCTGCCTGCCCCACGCCTCATAAGTCCCAAAAACCCTCACAGGTACAACAGGAGCATCAGACTTAATAACGGTAAGTCCAATACCCGAACGGGCAGGCTGCAAATTACCGTCAACCGTGCGCGTCCCTTCGGGAAAAAGGATGATGGCCCCACCATCGTGCAACCGATCCATGATCGCTTTCAAGCCAGCCGCACCGCCGCCATCCCGGTCCACCGGCACAGCATTGACAGTGCGCAAAATCCAGCCAATGCCTGGATAACGAAACAGCGATTTGCGGGCGAGATAGTTGATGTCGCGTTTCAAGCCGGAACCCACCAGCGGCGGATCAAGAAAACTGGCATGATTAGCCGCCAGAATGACGGCTCCTTTCAGCGGCACACGCTCCGCATTATAAACTCGCCAACGAAAATAGGTGGCAAACAGGGTGCGATAAAAAGTCCAGCCGATGAAATAGACGGGATTCATGGATTTCGAACCGGCAACGCACCCAAAGACCAGCAACTCATAGAACTAGGATTATCTATTATCCCCGTTTTGCCGGATCGTTTCAGCTTCCGCCAACCGCTTGCGAATATCTTCGATGATAATCTTGCTGGTTTCATCAGCCGTCATGCCGGAGTTATTGATGACTCGGGCTCCAAGCGCAACCATCAACGGCGCGGCAGCACGCTGGCTGTCCCGTTGATCGCGGGCTGCAAGATTTTCCTGCACGCCTTCTGCTTCACGGCGCTTGGAACGCTCGCTGATACAGGCATCAAGATAAAATTTATAATCCGTTTCGGGAAAAACATTGGTGCCGATGTCGCGACCTTCCATGACCAGATTGCCAAACTGGATGCATTCACGCTGCTTTTTCTTCATCCATTCACGCACTTTGGGAACGGCAGCAATATGCGAAGTAGCGGCGCTGACTTCCGCCGACCGGATTTCGCGGGCAGGATAAACCCCATCCACGAGCAAATGAACCTGGTTATCTTTGCATTCCAACGCAGTCTTCCATTTGCGGCAAAGCGCAGTGACCGCCTTTTCATCGTTCACATCCACCTTGTTCTTCAGGCAATACCACGCCAGCGTGCGATACATCGCGCCCGTGTCCACATAGACATACCCAAGCGCCTTCGCCACCATTTTGGCGTTCGTGCTCTTGCCGCTCGCGCTGGTGCCGTCGATGGCTATGACAATCGGCGCATTCACTCGTTGAGACACTACGTTCATTATTTCAATCTGCAAACAATTCCTCTCCACTCAAAGGCTGCCGCGTCTGGGCATCCAAAATGGTTGCACCCAGCCCGTGCGGCGGCGCGGCGGCCAGTTTTTGAAAAAAATTGGGAAACGTCTTCTTCACGCACGCAGGATTCTTGATTTTTATTCCAGTTACTTTCAATCCTAGAATTGCAAAACACATCGCCATCCGATGGTCATTATACGTCTCAATCTCCGCCCCGTGAAGTTTTGATGGAAAAACCTCCAAAGTATCGCCCGTTTCAATGACCTTGGCCCCGCACTTCGTCAACTCCGTCCGCAAAGCCTCAACCCGCTCACATTCCTGCACCCGCAGACGGCCTAAATCGGTAAAGCGAATTGATTTTACGGCGAACGGAGCCAAAACAATTGCTGTCATGATGCTGTCACCCAGTTGGCCTTCGCGTGAAATGCTGGAGCGCAGTGGGAGAAACTTGGGAAACTCCGCATCAATCTGCCAGGGGGATAGTGGCCAATGGAGAACTCTTATGGTGTGACCCATTCCACTAGGATGCAGCTTCATGCGCTTATTCGACAATAAGCTGCTACTACCCCAGAAATAACTTCCACTGGACGCATCCGGCTCTATGGGAAAACTCCCGCCATTTTTCGGAAATGCTTCAATCAACTTCGAAGTCATGGCAACATACGGCGACTCTTCCGAATTTTCGCCAGTGATCTCAATAGTCCAGCCCCCCTTTTTGGCACAGAGCAGCAAGGCTGATGCAAATTGAGAACTTTCTTCGATGCTAACCTTGCATTTGCCAGCCTTGGGGCCAATGCCGTGAATAACCACAGGTAACTTGTCGTTCGTGGAATCAACTTGATAACCCAATTCACGAAGCGCCTTGAACAATGCCGCCTGCGGACGCTGATGCATCCGCGGCACGCCATGCAGCCGATAAGTCCCCTCGCCCAGGCAAACAAACGCCGACAAAAAGCGGGCAGCGGTGCCGGCATTCCCAACAAAAAGGTCCAGCGGTTGAGCCTCTGTGCCGCCCAGGAAAATTTTACCACCCAAACCTTGAACCGTGATCGTGCGATTGCAGCTTTCCTCGAGATCAGAAGTCACATGAACCTCAAAGCCCAACCGTTGTAGGCATTCCACCATCACCTGCGTGTCCTCGCTCCAAAGCGCGCCCAGCAACGTCGTCTTGCCTTCCGCCAACGCCGCCAGTATCAGCGCGCGATTGGTAATACTCTTCGAACCCGGCACCGTGATTTCTTCAGCACGGACCGGTTCCTTCAACGGAACAATTTCGATGAGTTCAGGCAGTGACATGTTTAGACAGGTCGAAGATGGAGAATAGAGGATGGCAGATGGAAATTCCGGCGAGCCAGTGTGCCTTTGCCATCATCCATCCTCTATCCTCGTGTTTTCTCATTCCGGCGAGTTCCCTTGCCCACACCATTGGTCGCGACGTTGTTTGGCCTTTTCAAAAAATTCCTCAATGGCCTTCACGTCACCCTTCTCCAACGCCAATTGGAACTCCTGCAAATCCTCGATGAACACGCCCAAAACCCGGCTCAAGTTCTTGCCATTCGCCATGGCAATATCACGCCACATTTCGGGCGAACCTGAAGCAATGCGCGTAGTATCGCGAAAACCATTGGCACAAACCAGCGCCTGTTCCTTCGGATTCGCCGGGCTCAATACATAATTTGCCAACTCCGCCGCCACCACATGCGGCAAATGACTCGATCGGCTCACCAGATCATCATGCACACTCGGCGCAAGCTTGATTGGCCGTGACCCGACTGCTTTCCAAAATTCTTCAAGGTTCAGCACAGCTTCTTTATTCGAGTTCGCCGTGGGCGTGATAACGCAGATCGCATTAGTAAATAAATCAGCGCGAGAAGCGGTTACTCCCATCTTTTCACCGCCAGCCATGGGATGACTGCCAATAAAATGCGCTCCAGCCCCAGCAATCAACGGTTCCAATTCCGCCACGACGCTTTCCTTGACGCTGCCCACATCAGTGACAATGGCGCCGGGCTTAAGTGAAGGAAGCATCTGCTCCGTGATTTCCCGCATCTTCCCCAAAGGCGTGCATAGCACAATCAAATCAGCATCCTTGATCGCCCGATCCAGCTCCCGCGTGGCGTGGTCCACCACACCCATCTTTTCACACTCAGCAATGCTCGCAGTGCGACGCACATAGCCGTCCACCTTCGACGCGAGCCGACGCTGCTTGATGGCCAGCCCCAGAGAGCCGCCCAGCAATCCCACGCCGACCAGTGTGACCTTTTGCCAGTGCATCTTTATAAGATAGAGGATGGAGGCTGGGAGATGGAAGATAGAAAATCACTACATTCCAAATCGCAATCGCCGCCATAACTACAATTTAACCCGGATCAAAAATCAACTAGGGTAGGAGACGAGGTAACGAGTCTCTAACTTTTCCTCTGGCAATTCGGTTCTTCGCTGCTGATTGACAGCCCGATAAGCTTAGAGCCTATCCCGGTAGGCCAGTGGCCCGCCAGGTGATCAGGCCCAGGGCCAGGTGGAGCATGGCGCGGTAGTTTTGTGCCTTCTTATTCCACCGGATCAAAATCCCGCGAAAGCGGTTGAGCCAACTGTGGGTTCGTTCCACGACCCAGCGCCGGGCCCGGATTGCTTTTTTG
>JAQGPC010000217.1 GCA_028293285.1 Pedosphaera sp. | reverse complement strand
CACTGGCGACCATTCGCAAAGCCAGCAGACGCTCGTAAAGCCTGGTATCCGAAGCCGCTTTGAGTGCGCGACTCAAACGCAGAAGGTCCTGCGCCTGCCAAAAGTTGGACCTTGCGCCGCTCTCCTTATTCATGCACCAACTTCAGACAAAGCGCCAATCTGTCAAAAAACTTTTGGCTACCTACTTAGTGTCTTAATCCTAATCCTAAACTCTTCGTTTGAGTTGGTGCATTCGTTCCCGTGGCTGGAAACGCCTGTCCCGCATTGCGGTGATGAGTTTTCGGTTCCCATGCCCTTAATATTTTTTCTAGGGCGCGAACCCCATTTAAAAGCCACCATGAATTTTGTAGGGTAATGCTGCCAAGAGAGGTGGTCAGAAACAACACAAGTCAATGACCTGGGGGCGGTCGATCCATCTTCAGACCGCCCCTTTTTTAATTCCACTCGCAAGAACTCACATCTACTCGCACTAGCTCATATTAGGCCGTAATCGGCGGGATTAGCTCATTTTCTTTCTGCCAGCCAGGAAGGTGCAAGCGCCCGACGCGTAACAATGTAACCTTTTAACCCTTGTAACGCTCATTTAAATTGTCAAAGAACCATCGACGGCCCGCCTTGCACCAACCGTGCGGACACACTCGTAAATCTGCTATACGTTAAATAACTATCGTTACACAGCTTGTCAACCCGCTTTTTTTGGAAAGCATCACTTTTTTTGTTTTAATGGCAAGCCTGCCAGAGCTCCAACCGCCCTTCGTTTTTATCTATGGGCTCCGCGAAACATGCCGCTTTAATGTTTAATGAGTCGAGTTTCGGCGAATTTCATTTAAGCTTGGCATTTGCCAGATACTCAATAAGGTCACGAATTTCCCGTTTGGATAGGACTGAGCCAAGCCCCTCCGGCATCGCGGACAGGCCGCGTTGGCGGGATTCAACATCGCCCTTCCTTACTTTGATCACCCGGACAGTTCCCTCCTCGGGAGAATTAATGATCAATTCCTCCCCGTCTTCATTGGTTAGCACACCGGCATAAATCTGCCCGGCCCTCGTCTTTATCACCATATTCTCAAAGCCGGGGGCAATTTGCTTGTTCGGATAAAGTATTGATTCCAACAGATAATCACGATCGTGTCGTTGGATGATACCGGCAAGATCCGGCCCTACCAGGCCGCCCGTGACATCGCCCTTCACCGTGTGACAGGTTATGCAGCCTGCCTGCGGACTTTCAGTGAATATTTTTCGGCCTGATGCGATGTTGCCGCCATATAGTGTTTCCCGGTAACCCGCAAACTGGTCCTTCTCCGACTGGCCAATCTGATATTCCTTGAGCTTATCCTTGACCAATGCTGAACTGCGCTTCCCTGCGGCCTCCAAAATGTCGAACTGAATTTCCTTCGCGGCCTTGCCGGCAATAAGTTTTTCGAGCCAATCGGCGATTACCTTGTCAACCGCCACACCATCGAGCTTCGCCAGGGTGGCCAGCGCATTTTGTTGCTCGGTCAATACGCCATTATTTAAAATCGCAGCCAGCGCAATAACGGCATCTTCCGGCTTTATCTGCGCCATTAAACGGCTGCCTTCCTTGCGCATCTCCACATCGGCGTCAGCCACTGCAATTTTAACTACTTCGGGTAAACCTGCATCGTGAAATTCACCCAATGTTACGAGGGCTTCAACCCGAACAGAAACTGGAATATTCGTGTCGCCCGCCAGCTTGAACAGGTAAGGAGCAGAATTGGTTAACAACAGTTTTCTTGCGGCTTGAATGGCCGATATCCGCACAGCATCAGACGAATCACCCAGGAGGTCGGCCATTGCCCGTTGCATGGCCTTGGCAGCAATAGCGCCATCGCGCGGAGGCAGCGGACGCCAGAAGCCGGCAACCCGGTCACGTTCAGAAGGCTGGCCCCATGTTTCAAGGGCGCGTAGCGCTTCGCAACGAACCATTGCCGGGGCTCTCTTTTGTGTGGCATAAGTTACCAGGGCCGCAGCATTCGTTTCGCCACCAATCCGGAAATTGGCGTTGACCACGCGCCAGTCCAGGAACTTGGAGGAAGTGGGATGGTCAATCAAAGCGGCCAGTTGCGGCATGGCCCCGGGAATCGGCACATCGTTGATGGCCCGCGCAGCCTCCAACACGATGCGAGGATCGGCATCATGGAGAAAAACAGAAATATCGGAAAGTTTCTCACGCCGCATGGCCAACACAACCGCCAATCGAACAGCAGGCGAGCCATTCCTGGATGCGGCCAACAGAGCAGACTTATCAGCGGCACCAACTAATCCCATTACTCCCGCATGGCGCAAATACGGATCCTCATCAGCATTCTCGCGCAACATCCTCAATAACGGCTCAACCGCCTGCTGGTTTCCCAATTTGCCCAGGCTCAACGCAGCAAAGAATCGAACCCTCGAGTTGTTATCTGCCAGTGAACTGCACAAACTCGTGCAGGCCTTCGCAACTTTTGCTTCTCCAAGGATTTTGGCCGTTTGCGCACGGACTTCTGCGTCCTGGTCCTTCAATAAAGAAATTGTCGGCTCGATAAATTGACTGAACGAAACTCCATGCCGGCCAATTTGTCCCAACCCCCAAAGTGCGTGAATGCGGGCCAACTGATTCGTATTGTGGCGGGCGACGTCAATCAATGCCTCAATCAACTTTCGGCTGTTGTCTGGAACAGAAGCATCCCCACCTAAACCACCAATGGCACGCTCCGCCATTTCAAATTGCGCCTCCAATCTTATACGCTGATCGGGATGACTCAACAGGCTGGTCAATTCCGCGACCGGCCGCTTCTCCATTCCCTCGCCGATAATCTTTTTGGTTTCCTGCACTAAGGGGCTCTTGACCATCTCTGGATCGTAAAGCCGATAAAGGCGGCCTTTATCAGTTTTCGGCCAGTGCGCAACCCAATCAGCGATGAACATTTGCCCATCGGGGCTAAAATCAACATGTGACGCAAGAATGCCCCAGATAAAATTAGTATGGCCAACCATTTTAAATCCCGCCCCGTTGGGCTTGACTGCGAAAGAATGAATGCCGCTGTTGACGCTTGCCCCTTTGTAATCGCAGAGAAAGAAATGGTCATTCAACCATGAGGGAAAACCGGTTCCTGGATAATGAGCAAAGCCTGCGGGCCCATTGGCGATATGCGCCACTGGCGGCACGATGTAGGCCGACTGGTCAGGAAACTTGAGATGCCACAACTTTTCGGAGTTCCAAAGGCCGGCCGAACTGGTTTCACTTACCTGGTAACCGGTCCGCCAACCGCTATCACCACCCTCCACCACATAAACAAGTCGCGCCGCGTCGCCATGGTCGCAATTATTATCACCGGTGAACAGGTTGCCATAGTTGTCGAAAGCCAGGCACTGGGGATTGCGAACCCCGTAGGCGAAAACTTCCAGTTCTGAACCATCCGGGTTGCAACGCAGCACCGAACCGGTATCAGGATAGTCCAACAACTTCCCTTCCTTGTTCACCACATGAAGTCCCCGGTCACCGATCGAGAAATATATTTTGCCGTCTGGCCCAAGACGCAATCCGTGCAGATCGTGACCGGTAAGCCCGAAGTGAACACCGTAACCGTAGCTCAACGAGGTGCGTACGTTTGCATGCCCGCTGTGGTTGGTGTCGCTTAACCTCCAGAGATTCGGAATATCCGTGAAGTAGATGTTTCCCTTGCGCGCCAGGACGCCGGCACCCAAACCATCAAGAATGGAATTGAAACCATCGGCAAATACGCAGGAAAAATCTGCGCGGCCATCTCCATCGCGGTCTTCGATCAGACGAATCTGTTCGGATTCATTCGTCAGTGTTTGGAACTTGTCACCTAAATACTTTTTTATCACGGCACTTCGATCATCCACCGTGCGGCAGGCCAGATCATCCGAGTACATTTCCATGTGACTGCGGATGTCATAGACGCTCTTGCGATAACGGTATGTTTCAGCAACGTAGATGCGGCCCTGCTCATCGAAACAGAACGCGACGGGATTGAGGAGTTGCGGTTCCGAGGCAAATAAATCGATCTTGAAGCCCGGCGGTATCCGAAATTGTTTGATGGCAGAAACCGGATCAATCAAAGGAGGACGTTCGGCAGCCCCGGCAGTCAATGCAAGCAATAATCCCCAAGCCATACAGAAGCCCTGGTGACAGATGAAATCCACCGGCGGCTTAAATCGCCATGCTGATGTCCTTGAGAAAATGATGAATGATAAAAGGCGGAAATAAATCTGCCTGAGGCGAACGAAAAAATTCATTGATTATAATCCGAAAGATGACAAAGGGTTTCCCGGATTAAAAGTGCAAACTTCCGTCTGCCTCGGAATTCTTGCGCCCTCCACCCCTCCTGTCAAGAATCTGGTTTTGGGGCGCCGACCTCCATGTCGGCAAATCGTTTTATAGTTTCTTTTTTAACAACAATCTCAGTCACCTTATTTGCACTATTACTTTATAAGCTCCGCTAGGAGCGCCATGTTTATAGAACTCGCCCCACATTGTCTCAAGCTCCGTCAGGAGCGGCATGTCAGCACAAACTTCCTGTCCTGCATAACTGCCCGGAACTTACTAATTAATACTCTTTTTCCACCTCATTAACACACTCGCTTCAGCCCGGCGGTGAATCAACTTTGGTTCTCTTTCTGAATACGAACTGCATTGACAGCGTCCATCAAAAATCTAAAATATCATTTTTAATTATATGAAAGCTGGTTTACGCCGTTCCTTCGTGCGCAGATTAATGCTGCTGTCGTTACTTCCTGCGATTTTAACGCTCCCCGTCCATTCGCACGCGTTGACCATCTTATCCGGCCCCTCCTTGACTACGAACACGACCGCGCCGCTTGCCAGCCTCTTGCAATTAATCACCGATGTTCCTTCCAAAATCAGCGTGTCCGTAAACGCTGGCACGAACACCTGGCACCGGAATTTCCGCGATTACAGCACCGCACATTCCATACCGCTATTGGGCTTCAAGCCCAGCCGCACCAATGCCATCACCATCACCGCATTCGACAAAAACGGGAACGAAATCACCGCTCCTCAACCCTTGACTTTTATTACCGGCCCCCTGCCCGCCGATTTCCCCACCATCGTCCTCTTCCAAAGCAAACCGGACAAAATGGAACCCGGCTACACCTTGTTTCGCGGTCAGAATAATGGCAATAACAAGGGTTATCTCACCATCGTGGATAATGCCGCGGAAGTGGTCTGGTATAGCGGCATTAACTCCAGCCTTGATGTCCGGCAGCTTCCCAATGGCGATCTCTGGATTCCATTAATAACCAGCATTGTCGAAATCAATATGCTGGGACAAACCACCAAAACTTTGTCGCTGCCGTCCGGCAAACCCTATAATCATGAATGCTTTCCCACCGATCATGGCACCATCCTCTATTTGAGTGATGCCACCCGGGTGGTGACCAACTTCCCCACCAGTTCGACCAATCCCAACGCGCCCCGGCAAACGACCAACGTCTGGCATCAACCCGTCATCGAACTGGCCGCCTCCAACGCCACCGTCATTAATACCTGGTTGCCCATTGACATGATCGATCCCACGCGGATTGACTATCTTACCTTCTCAGCCAGCTCAACCTTCGGCAAGGATTGGAGTCATGCCAATGCCATTACGGAAGATCCCCGTGACGACTCGCTGATCGTCTCCCTCCGCCATCAGGATGCCGTCATAAAGTTTTCACGGGCGACCGGGAAGCTCAAATGGATTCTTGGCAATCATGCCAACTGGGGGCCGCAGTTCCAACCCTATCTGCTCAACCCCGTCGGTGAACCGTTCGAATGGCAATATGGACAACACGCCCCCAAGATTACCCCTCAGGGAACGTTGCTGCTTTTCGATGATGGCAATTTCCGGGCCAGTCCCTTTGACACCTCCCTGCCCGACTCCCAAAATTACAGCCGCGCCGTTGAATATCAGATTGACGAAGAGCGCATGGAAGTGTCGCAGGTATGGCAATATGGTGCCAGCCCCGCTCCGTCCATATATTCCGTTTCCCGAGGCGATGCGGAATGGCTCAACGAGAGTGGCAATGTCTTGCTTACTTTCGCTGACGTCGCCTACATGAACGGAGCAACTCCCAGCTCATTCGCGCCCGCTGCGCATGCGGTCAGAATTGTGGAAGTAACTCATGACGCCGTTCCCGAAGTCGTATTCGATTTCGCGTTATTTGATTTTAACAACACCAGTTCGACTTATAAAGGCTATGCCTGTTACCGTGGCAATCGCATCCGCGACCTTTATCCGCCGCTGCCCGTAAACGATCTCAATGTGCGCTACGCCAATGGGCAGGCAGTTCTCCATTTTTCAGGAGACGAACTCAGACTTTACGTCATCCAAGCCTCAACCGACCTGGTTCATTGGGACAAAATCGGTACTGCCAATTCCGATGGCAACGGAAATTTTAATTACGATGACGAACTCTCAGGTGGATCCCAGACCTACTATTACCGCGTAATCACCCAGTAAATTGGGTTAGGCCTTACGGAGCGCCGACCTCCGTGTCGCAATATTTTAAGCTCCGCTAGGAGCGCCATGTTTATAGAAACCTTTGGAAATTCTCAACCACTCCCTTTGATTACGAACGTTGGGACCCATCCGAGATCGCCAACGGCTCCATCTGCCCCCTGTTGATCCTAATCATAATCTTACTCCTAATCTCTTTCCCCACTTCAGAGAAAAACAAAAAGTCCCTGCCCGACCTTGCGGTCAAACAGGGACAAATTGGGGGATGGGAGTTCGCCACACTCTCTTTCCCTTGCTGACATTTGGCGCGCTTTGGCTGCCAGCTTCCCGACGCCATTCTCCACGGCAAGCGGAGTTGTCGGCCTCATAGCAGGGCCGTCCAGCGCCTTACGGTCGCTGAATTTTGAGCGAGGCCTCTTAGCTCGCTTCGGCTGGCGATTGCGGTCGCCGGCTTACGAACCAGGTAAAGACACGTTTGTGATTGCGTATCCACGTCTTTACCATTTAGCACCGGGTCTGCCACCGCTTTTGGCAGTGCGTTGGCCCGATGCCACGGGTCTGACCTCTTATCTCTCAGGTTGCCTTTCGCTCACAAGTCAGCGGTGTTTTTTTCAACATCGCCGACCTTGGAAGGTTTACGAGGCTTGCCTGCTCTCGGATCCTTCCCGGTTCAAACGCTCACTTTGTCCCGCCTTTCGGCGTCTTTCGTTTGGCAGATTCTTTCGAACCGCCAGAGTCGTCTGCTCCGTGCTGGCGCACAGTAGCAACCATCTACCCTCTGGGTAACTGCGATTCACTCAGGCTCGAAACCTGCCTGAGCTATTTGACTCGATTCGGAACGGTTTCTCATCGTTCCTCATCGCTCAGTCCCTTCTTCGCGTTGACTGACAGCGCGCGAACGCTGCCAGAGGAACTGGTGAATCCTGCCTCCCGGCCAACCTTTCAATCGGCTTTAAGAGGGGTTAAGTCAACCAGCCTGACTTAACCTTTCCCCAGTCGCCTGGGATTATCCCTGAGGTTTTCGTCGTCATTCTTTCGTCTGCCTTCGTCCGCCTCAGTTCTTTCAATGAACTGTTATGAGCATATCAAATTTTCCCAATCCAACAACGAATTGTTATCCACACACTTATCCACCAAACCAAAACATAAGCAACAATCTGAAGCGACAAATCATCAATGAAACTAGACTCCTGATCGCTTGTGCATAACTTGTTCACACCCGGGCCGGAGCGGAAAAAGGATGCGGTGGATAAGTATCCTTTTGCAGAACGAACATTTCTTCCTTTTTTAACAGTTCAGACCGGAAATCCTGCTTTGCGGGCACAAAAAAACCGCCCTTGCAGGCGGTTCGCTTAAACGGATTTGGCTCAGGCCTTTTTGGCCGGAGCTTTGGTCTTCACCTTGGCCCTGGCATCTTTACGTTTGTTTCGCGCAATCCGACGTTTCCGTTTTTCAGCTTTGTTGTATTGTTTGCCCATAAATAAGATTCTTTACTTTACCGACGCACTTCGGTTGTTTATTGGACTATGATGATTAAGTTTGCTCGATTCAATATCTATTTGTTGGCTCTGTTGGCATTGCTCACGGTCTGCGGTTGCCAAAGTCCCGAGCGTAAAAAGAAAAAGGAAGTCACCAACATCGCGCTTCACCTCGAAACCAATCAGGATGGAACCGAGCGCAATGAAGGCGTGCCCATCTACCGTGACAAGACCGCGCAATTTTATATCAACGTGGAAAAAGACACTTTCCTTGATGAAGGCGATATCGAAGAAGCCAAAATTGTGGATGAACTCGGCGGCTTCGCCATTCAACTTAAATTCACCTGGCGCGGGACCCAATTGCTCGATGGTGTGACCAGCAGCAATCGCGGCAAGCGCATTGCCGTCTTCGCCCGCTTCAGCAAGGACCCGCGCTGGCTCGGCGCGCCCATCATCACCAAACATATTTCCAATGGCACTTTCACCTTTACTCCGGATGCCTCGCGTGAAGAAGCTGAGCGCATCGTGCGCGGAATAAACAACGTCGCCAAGGAAGCCAAGAAAATGGACAAGGTGTGGTAGAGCAATCGCTCAAATTAATAATTTTCGGACTTTCTTTGCTTTGCCGTAAACTGTCCGCAGCCGTTTCCTTGACCATGCCTGTAGTGCCTGTTCCGCATGGCAAAAGCCTTGTCCCTTCTCTTGAGCACGCGCGCCACGGTAAATTACGCCCTTCCGCGCTCAATCGTCCTGCTGTTATTCTCCTGCTGTTTTTAATCACCACTATCTGTGCCCGTGCAGAAATGTTCCGTTTACCCACGGCTAATCACGCCTTGTTTGAAAAGGGCGCGGAAGAGAAATTCTTCGTCGGCACGGTGGGCAAACCCTGGACCAGCGGCACCTTCGGCTGTGTGCGATCCGAAGGTTGGCAAATGCACGAAGGACTTGATATTCGCTGCTTGCAACGTGACAAGCGCGGCGAACCTACCGACCCCGTCATGGCCACTGCTGACGGCACCGTTGCCTATATCAACAACAAGCCTTCGCTCTCCAATTACGGTAACTATATTATTCTTCGGCACCAGATCGAGAACATTGAAATTTTTTCCGTCTATGCTCACCTGCACAGCATCCGCGATGGTTTGAAAGCCGGCCAGACGGTCAAAGCCGGGGAAACCATCGGCATCATGGGCCGCACCGCGAACACTCATGAGGGTATTTCCAAGGACCGGGCCCATGTCCATTTCGAGCTGAATGTCCTTCTCAATGATCGCTTCGCTGAATGGCATAAAAAGAAATCTCCCGGCGAACGCAACGACCATGGCAATTGGAATGGGAAAAACCTGTTGGGCATTGACCCCCGCCTGGTTCTGCTCGCCCAGGAAAAGGAAGGAAAAAACTTCAGCCTTGTCCGTTTTATCCGCTCTGAAACCGAACTCTGCCGCGTATTCGTCCGCGAAGATAATTTTCCTTACCTGAAACGCTACGGTCCCTTGGTCGTTCGCACCTCCGCAACAGAAAAGGAAGGCATTGCCGGTTACGAAATCGCCCTGGATTTTAATGGCGTTCCCATTGAACTCATCCCCCGCTCTGCTTCCGAGATTAAAGCCAAAGGCAAATTTGCGCTTCTCTCCGTAAACGAAGCTGAAGAAAAGAAAAATCCCGCCCGACGTTTGGTGGTAAAAAAAGGTCGCTGGGAACTCACCAGCCACGGCTTGAACCTGCTGGATCTTCTAACCTATTAACATTTAGGTAAGGACTGTTGCCCGGCACCGAGAGCGCTCGTCCCCAAGTGCAGCAACATTAAACCGTCGGCGCACTTCAATTCTCCCACGTTTTACATACCGCTTTGCAGTTTCAGCCCGCCATTTATCAGCCAAAATAGAGACATACATTTGTATGGTAGTTCTTCAGAATTTCGGTAGTATGGTCTTGTCCCTTTACAGAAAAGCGGTATGGCGAAACCCAAGAGATTTAATGGTGAGTTTCCTCAATCCGCGATACAGCGTCTGCAACTCCCGCCTGCCTCAGGGCGAACCGGCGCGTTTACGCTTATCGAACTGCTGGTAGTCATTGCCATCATCGCCATTCTCGCTGCATTACTCCTTCCCACCCTTGCCAAAGGCAAGTCACAAGCCTTGAGCATTTCCTGTATTAACAATGTTAAGCAACTGGAGATTTGTTGGCATCTTTATGCCGTAGACCACGCTGATATTCTTCCGCCCAATAATTTCGTTTATGATATTCTTTCAGGCAAACCGATGACTGAAGGAGTTTCATGGTGCACTAACCTGGCCCCTTTTGATCCAAGCCCGGAAGGGATTGAAAATGCCATGATTTATCCGTACAACCAATCCACTGCCATTTATCGTTGTCCAGCCGATAAATCGACATTGGAAACCCTCGACGGCGTGAAACTGGGCAATCCCCGGTTGCGCAGTTACAACATGAGCCAGTCGGTCAATGGTTATCCTGAATACGATCTAAGCTTTTCCACCAATTGCCCGAGCTTTAAAAAATTTACTGAAATTAGAAATCCAGCGCCGGATAAACTGTTGGTTTTTCTTGATGTACACGAGGACGAGATTCTTGACACGCTGTTCGGTATTCCGACGCAACTAAGATGGGGTAGCCCCAATGTATGGTGGGACGTGCCTGCCAATCGCCATAATCAAGGTTGCAACTTGTCCTTCGCCGATGGTCACGTCGAGCATTGGAAATGGAAAGTGCCCAAGAAAATTACTGTTCTTCGCAACAGCGTTCAGCCAATTGCTCCCGGAGAAAAAACCGATTACGACCGCGTACAAAGCGGTTTCAGGCAAACGCTCGATTAAACAATTTTTCAGTCTGCCAACGATCCAAACAACCTGTCTCTGCTACCTCTGTATTCTGTAATACCGCATCGGACCGACACTATTTGCCGTGACGCTGATTGTATATGTCCCGGGAACAGCTGTAAGACCTGAATCATAAACAACATTCCACACCACGGTGTTAGTTCCCCTCAGTGTGCTTGGATTACCCGGTGCAATATTTATCGTACCCACCGGATCGGTGCTGAATAAATCCTGATGATCTTTCCAGCCGAGGCCGGTTCGTTAAGAATAAAACTGATGTTTATCCCGCCCTCCTGAGTGACAACCACATTGATAAGCATTGCCATCATTCCTGCCAGACCAATTTAAACTCCTCGAGACTTCATTAATTGCCCTCATGGGATTCCCCATCCAGCCATGGGAAACAGGAAATGATGCCTCAATTCTCACTTGCGCTATCTCACCTTGAACGCTATCTCTTTTCGGCTATTTATATGAACTATAAGATTTCGCATCGGGCCGCCTCGCTCTCGTCCTCGCTTACCTTGGCAATTGATTCCAAGGCCAAACAGATGAAGGCTGACGGATTGGACGTCGTCGGCTTCGGCGTGGGTGAACCGGATTTCGACACGCCCCAACATATCAAGGACGCCTGCATCAAGGCCCTGAACGAAGGCTTTACCAAATACACTGCCGCCAGTGGCATCCCCGAATTGCGCCAAGCCATCGCGGATAAGTTCAAACGCGACAACGGCCTCACCTACAAGCCATCGCAAATCATCGTTTCCTGTGGCGGCAAACATTCTTGTTACAACGTCATTCTGGCGACCTGCGAGGAAGGCGATGAAGTAATCATCCCTGCTCCCTACTGGCTAAGTTATCCGGAAATGGTGAAGTTGGCGGGAGCCACGCCAGTCATCGTCCAAACCACGGATAAAACTGAATTCAAAGTCACGCCCGAACAACTCCGCGCTGCCATCACTCCGCGCACTCGGCTCTTTGTTTTGAATTCGCCCAGTAATCCGACCGGCTCGCTTTACTCCCGTGCCGAAATCAAGGCGCTCGGTGATATTTGCGTGGAAAAAGGCATCCTCATCATGAGCGATGAGATTTACGAGAAGCTGGTTTACGATGGCGCGGAACATGTTAGCGTTGCCAGCTTTTCGCAGGCCCACTATGACCACACCATTATTGTCCATGGATTTGCCAAAGCCTATTCCATGACCGGCTGGCGCTTGGGTATCACTGCGGCACCAGAACCGATTGCCAAAGCCATTGACGCCATTCAAAGCCATAGCACCAGCAATCCCACTTCCTTTGCACAAAAGGGTGCGGTCGCTGCCCTGAACGGTCCCCAAGATCATTTGAAAACATGGCTGGCTGAATATGCCAAACGTCGCATGTTCGCTTACGAAAAACTGAACTCCATCCCCGGTATTAGTTGCGTAAATGCCAAGGGTGCATTTTATCTTTTCCCCAACATCTCCAAGCTTGGCCTGAACTCCACTGATTTCTGCGCCAAACTACTGGAACAGGAAAAAGTAGCCGCAGTTCCCGGCATTGCATTTGGCACGGATGAATATATTCGGATTAGTTATGCTACCAGCATGGCCAACCTCGAAAAAGGTCTCGAACGCATTGAGAGGTTCGCTCGTAGTCTGGCAAAGTAACTGTCTCCCTGATACTTACGCGCGGTAGAGTATATTATTCTACCGCGCTTTTTCATTTTATTCCCAAGCAAATGTAAGTTGGTATGAACGCTGCTTGAGGTATAGTGGTAACCTGATGGAATCCCTACGTAAAACTATAAGCAAGCGGTTTGTTAGTTGTTTAAGCGCTGCATTATGCCTGATTTCGCTCCCTATTAGTTCAATTGCCGGCTTAATTTCCTCTTTTCAAGCCGGAGATGGTGACTGGCATCTGGGCACGCTCACTGTTGGCAATCTGGACAGCACTCCTGACTTGGAAATCGTCGTTCCTTATCGCAATTCCAGTGGCCAATGGTTCCTCGATGCTTATAAGTGGAACGGCACGCGCCTGCCGGGCTTCCCTTGGTCTGATGGCAAAAATAGCGTCATCAATACTTCTCCTACGCTTTATGATCTCGATGGGGATGGCAAAAACGAAATCATCTTCACTTGCGGCACGAACGTGATCGCCATGAAACCCAACGGTACCATCCTGTGGTCAAATTCAGTGAGCCGTTTGAACTATGTTCCCGATGGCGGCTTCCAGGTGGTCACCAATGGTTTTTATTGGTCGGCGACAGGAGCATGGAACACTTTGCTCCCTTCCACCTCAGTTTTCTATTCCGAAGTTTCTCCGCCCATCGTGGCCGACGTTGAAGGCAAAGGCGTCAAGGAAGTCATCACTGCCTGGAAAATAAATCCGGACAGCACCGGCGGCGGCCAGGATTACAATCCCTTTATCAATGACATCTGGGGTTCCGGCGAATGGGGAACCATGGGTGAGACTTGGTCCGGCGGTGTCGTGTTTCATAATGCCGCCACTGGCGCTAAGCGTTTCATCTATCATATCCATCAATTGGTGGAATCCGGCATCGGACTTGGCCGCGCCGATACCAATAAGCCGTTCGAAGTTTATACCCTCAATGATAGCGACAGCGTAGTCTGTTTCGACAAAACCCAACCGCACGGACTCTGGGGCAAAGGCATGTTGCGCGGCATGTTCGGAAAAAATCAGCAACTCATCAGCGGCTCATATCAGCAGGGAGTGGACATTTATCCCGTTGACCTCGATGGCGACGGTCTCTCCGAAGTGCTCGTTCCGATGCCTCAGTTCAACGCCTTTCATCTGCCTGGCGACACGATCCTTGACCACGATGGCTCCATTCTGTGGCGCAAATGGAAAACCAACACCAATTACAGCAACGTCCACGGCTGGCTCAACAGCGCTTGCATGATTCCAGTAAACCCCGACCACGATAACCACATCGACGTGCTGACCTTCAGCCATGATTTCGAAATTCTATTCCGTTACTGGAACGGAGTGGAAATGGTGGACCGCCCCGGCTGGCCCAAGAAATTTTATCCCTATCTCCCCACGCCACCAGTCGTCGGCGATGTGGATGGCGACGGCAAGGAAGAGATCATTATTGGCACCTACGATCCCACGACCAACCCTTCGAGCGGGAACCTCCATGTCTTCGCGCTGGACGGGACGGAAAAGCAGCGCATCTCCATTCCTGGTGGCATCAAACATATCCCTTCTCTGGCTGACGTGAATGGCGACGGCTCCCTCGATCTTGTTTTCCGTTCCACGCTCGGAAAAATTTACGTCTATAACTTCGGTGCCACCAACGCCACCAGTGTCTCTTGGGCCACGCATCGCGGCAACGCCCAGCACGATGGCAATTATCAACTTTCCCTTTTCCCGGCAGGCACACCCTTGGTCACCAGCAAAAAATCGGGTTATAAAAAATCCATTTTCAGTTGGAACCCGCCCGCCGGTTACTCTCCATCCAGCTATCGTGTTTATCGAGCCGAGCAATCCGCCGGGCCTTTTACCAACATTACAACGATAGCTGGAAATGCTACTTCCTACACTGATTCCGGTCTGAAATCCGGTTGGCAATATTTTTACGAAGTCGCCGCGGTTTATAGTAACGGCGCAGAAGTCCATTCCTCTCCCTTTGCCATCGTGCCTTTTCTAAATAATAACCTGATCGTTAACGGCAGCTTCGAAGAAAACGATAACAGTCATTGGGATAAATGGTACACTGGCGACATTGATTGGACTAACATGATTGGCAACACGAACGTGTTCTATCAAGGTAAACAATCCATGGAGATTCAACTGTTGAACCGGGGCAACAACAGTTCAATCAGCCAGTTTGACCAATATGGAATTCCCGACGGCACAATTTTCGTGACGCCCGGAACGCTCTATAGCTTTGGCGGCTTCCTCCGCAGCGGTGGCATCTCCCAACCGTCCGA
This sequence comes from Pedosphaera sp., assembly GCA_028293285.1. GTDB lineage: Bacteria > Verrucomicrobiota > Verrucomicrobiia > Limisphaerales > Pedosphaeraceae > Pedosphaera. Next base: position 8,337 of record JAQGPC010000217.1, on the reverse strand, counting down.
GCATTGGTTCGAGTGGGGTTCAACGCTCACCGCCGGAAATACGAATGCCCGACCGGGCCTGCCTTACCCAAATTATTTCACGCCGCACTTTGTGGTCGGGACAACTCCGACCGGTTGGACCTATGCTAACCGCACCTTTATTCTTCCTGCCGGATTTTCCAACTTGGAACTGCGCCATCGTTATACCATCAGCAGTCCCGGCAGCGGTTCCATCTTCCTCGACAATATTTCCCTGCGTCCTCTCCCGGCCCCCAATAGCACAAGTTGGACGGAACTCATCCCCTTCGGCTCGCGTTGGCGCTACTCCATCATCACACCCGTCTCTAACTGGTATGCGACAAATTTCAACGATGCTTCCTGGCCGGAAGGTGCCGCGAAGCTCGGTTGCGGTAGTGGCCCAATCAACATTGCGACCCAAATTGCCAGCCAAAAACCTGCCTACTACTTCCGCCGGACTTTCAATGTGGCCAATACCAATCTCGAAGAATTCCTACTCTCAGCCACCTGTACCGACAATGGTAGCGGTGCCGCCATGCAGATGTATTTGAATGGCCGTTTGATTCCCGCCACCGACATCAATGCCGCCTCCGGTCAGGGTAATCAAACACTTTATTACGATCTCACGCCCTTCCTCGATTACCTGCAGCCTGGCGCTAATACTGTCGCCGTCATCTTGAATAACACCTTCTCAAGTTGGGACGATGTCGCCTTCGATCTAAGTTTGAAAGTGATGCCCGCCCCTGCTTCCACTAGTAGTACGCCACCAAGCATCAGTGCTGTGAAAAGAGATCAAACGGGAGTCACCATTACACTCCAGGCTCCGACCTTGGGCATTTGGACGATTCAATCCTCAGATAATTTCGGCCTCGTGCCACTCTGGCAGTTGGTTGACGTTGTGACGAATTCCACCACCACCTTTCAAGTACGCGACACAGGTCAAAATGGCAGGTTATCGCCGCAGTCCGTTAAAACTCGTTATTATCGCGTGATCGGAAACTAAAGAAGAGCCAACCCGCCGAAGCTAATTAGGTAAGTTCAACCAACTTACCCGTACCATCCCCCACCTTCTCCGCCTGCACGCCCATGCGATCCAACATGGAAATGTAGAGATTATTCAAGGGAGTTTCCTCGGCGACTCTGACATGGCGGCCTGTCTTAATCGTCCCCCCGCCCTGCCCGGCAATCATTACTGGCAAGTCTGAATGCGAATGACTGTTGCCATCCGAAATTCCGCTGCCGTACACAATCATGCAATTATCCAACAGCGTGCCGCTGCCCTCCGGAATCGATTTCAGCTTCTCAAGAAAATAGGCGAACTGCGTCGCATGCAGGTGATTGATATGTGCAATTTTTTGTTTCTTGGCTTCATCGTTGCCGTGATGTGACAACATATGATGACCTTCAGAAACCCCAATCGAAGGATAAGTGCGATCGCTGCCATCATGCGCAATCATAAAGGTCGAAACGCGCGTGGTGTCAGTTTGGAACGCCAGTGCCATGAGATCGAACATCAATTGCGAATGCTGTTCGAATTCCTTGGGAATGCCCGTTGGCCTATTGTAATCCGGCAACGTAGCCGCAAACCGTTCTGCGCCTTCGATACGTTGCTCCATTTCCCGGATTGCGGAGAGATATTCATCCAGTTTATGCCGATCAGTATAACCGAGATTGCGCTGCAACTGACTGGCATCTTCCAACACAAAATCGAGAATGCTCTTTTGATAGCGTTTCCGCAGGGTGCGATTTTCTTCAGATTCATCGGGAGAACCATTCAAGAAAAGCCGCTCAAAAACCTGGCGCGGGTCCACTTCCGGCGGCATGGGTGTGGACTCTGTCTTCCAGGAAATATTGTAGGAATAAGCGCAGCTATATCCTGAATCACAATTCCCGGAATTTTGCCCCCGGTCGCATCCAAGCTCCAGTGAAGCCAACCGCGTCTTTCCTGCCAACTTCTCCGCCGCAATCTGGTCCACCGAAATACCCACCTTGATATTGGCCCCGGCAGTTTTGCGCGGATGACATCCTGTAAGAAAACTCGATGAGGCCCGGGCATGATCGCCGCCGCCATCTCCCAGAGCCCGCGCGTTATGCTGCGCCAAACCGCTCAATAGCAGCAAATCCTTTTTGAAAGGCTTTAAGGGTTCCAATATATAGGGAAGCTCAAATTGCGAACCCACCGCGGTCGGCGTCCAATCCGCCATGTTGACGCCGTTTGGCACATAAACGAACGCCATGCGCTTGGGAAAAACCTTCGCCGCTTCGGTGCCAGCCTCAGCCAAAACCTTGAGTGGCGCCATGGCATTAAGCATCGGCAAGGCAATGGCTGTCCCCAGTCCTCTAAGGAAAGTCCTGCGCGGTATCTGCCATTTAGGGTTCATGAGTGCTGCCTGAGTAATTATTGACGAAGTTACCCGCCAAAATCTTCAAACTCAAGGTAGGAAATCGAACTTAGTTGCCTTTCGCTGCCGCCGAAGAACTCTCCGCTGCCCTGGTTTCCTCGCCCCGGCGCAGTTCAAACGGAGTGCTTTTCACCACAGCAGCCACTAGGCTCGAGAACTTATATTTATTCCGCGCCAAGTCTTTGGCTATTTGATCAATGGCACACTTATCATACGATTCCATTCCGCGACCCAGCGCATACGTCAGCATCTTCTCGGAAAGACAGCGCACAAATGCTTCTCGCTTCTGGTTCATCAAAATGCCTTTCAGGTCGGCGGCATCTTTAAACGATTCACCGCTACCCAACTGCCCGGCAGAATCGACATCGAAAGTGCCATCCTTGCTGCGCCACGCACCAATGGCATTGTAATTCTCAAATCCAAATCCAATCGGGTCCATTCGCGCATGGCACCCTGCACAATTTGGATCAGCGCGATGCTGTTCCATCCGCTGCCGCAAGGTTCCTGTCAGGATGGCTTTGTGATCGTTTTTCAATTCCGGCACGTCCGGCGGCGGTGGTGGTGGTGGCGCGCCCAGAATGTTTTCCAGCACCCACTTGCCCCGCTTCACGGGAGATGTGCGGGTGGAAACCGAAGTCACTGTAAGCACGCTTGCCTGTGTCAGGATGCCCCCACGCTGGCGCCCCTTAAGACTCACACGCTGAAAATCCTTTCCCGTTATTCCCTCAATGCCATAAAGAAGCGCCAGCGGTTCGTTCACGAATGTATAATCCGAGTCAATGAATTCCAACACGCTCCGGTCCTGGTTCATGATGGATTCAAAGAACAACTCCGTCTCCTTCACCATGGCTGCGCGCAATGGTTCGTTGAACGCGGGGAAAACATTCCGGTCCGGACTCACCGCCGCCACATTGCGAATCTGCAGCCATTGCTCCGCAAAATTATCCACCAACGCGCGAGCCTTCGCATTTTTTAACATGCGTTTGACCTGTGCTTCCAAATTCTTTTTTAACTTCTTTTGTTCGGCCAGCTTGAACAATTCCTTATCCGGCATGCTGCTCCACAAGAAGTAGGAGAGGCGCGACGCCAGCGCATACTCGTCAATTGGATGTATGGACTTGGGATTATTAGGTTCCGGCTGTACTTCGCCTCGAAAAAGGAAATGGGGAGAAACCAATACTGCTTCCAGCGCAACTTTGATTCCTGTCTCAAAATTCTCCCCATCCTTTTGGGCTGTTTGAAAGAATTGCAGCAACCGATCAATCTCCCTCTCCGTCACCGGCCGACGGTAAGCCCTCTTTGTAAAATCTCCAATAATCTCACGCGCCACGTCATTAGTGGTCTGGGCCGTAGGTTGTCGGGCAAAAATGCGCTTGTGAAACTCGGACAGCGGCTCGCGTTCCAACGGCCCATACACCTCCACGTATTCGACAATTAAATTGCGATCCCGGTTTTTCGGGTTTGGATCACTCTCGTTATAGTAATCGTTGATAAATGCCGCCGAGACCCGTTTATCGCCCGGTGGTAATTTCAGCCGCACCTTATAAAGTTCGGGCCGCGACTTTCTAGCCTTCACGTCCACTACGCTCACCGCCTTGCCATCCACTCGGATCTCCATTCGCACCGGATCAGGCCCCGCCTGTTGCCCACCCGCCTTCACCCGCAACGTATATTCGCCGGCCTTCGGAAACTTGAAGGTCGCAAACACTTCCCCCTCAGTGGAAACCATGCGCAATCCATTTTCCAATGTTTCTCCTTTTATCGTCGAATTCAACTCCGCCGCATCCACTCTTTTCAATGGCCCGGAATAAACCGGCTTGGTGGTAATTGCCGCATTCATCACCTTCTCGGCGGCATTCAGGTATTTTTCCATCAACATCGGCGATAACGAAAGCACGTCCCCGATATTATCAAACCCGTACCCGACATCATCTGCCGGAAAATCATCCGCTGGCTGAAACTTTACTCCCACTAAATCGCGAATCGTATTGTTATACTCCGCGCGATTAAGCCGGCGTATCGTTACCCGGCCCGGGTCGGGATGGTTGCAATCGCAACCCAGCACTTCCAGTTGAATCCAATTCGCAATCAAATCCCGCTCCGCCAGGCTCGGCTGCGGTTTGCTTTCTGGCGGCATCTCATGCGATTGAAGATTGTTTAGAACCTTTTCAAAGACTTCCTTGTCCTTTTTAGCCAGCGCATCGTCGGTATAAATCCGTAAATCCAGCCCACCCTTTTTCTTCTCGCCGTGACAACCGTAGCAATACTGGCTCAACAGTGGTTTCACCCCCGTCACAAACGAGACTTTCGCGGAATTTTTTGAAGATTCGGCACGCGCCGCTGCCCCATGACTTGGAAGTCCACTTAGCAGTAACATGAGCAGAATGAGCAGGCGCAAAACCATAGGTTCAACCATTAATAAATCCCATGGACGCTGCTCAGGCGATATTTATTTTAACTTTCTGCGCGAAAGAGTCGAATTCTTGCAAGTCTTCAACCACCTTGACCTTAAGCCAGCGCCCAACCCGGCATAATCTCAGCATCCAAAGGCGTGGTTGCCATCTCATGCAATAGCTTGCGCTCTGCCAAAATACCGATCATCGCCGCATTGTCGGTGCAAAGACTTTTCTCGGCCAGACGGAGCGTCAAATTCTTCCGCTGGCATGCCTCCGTGAGCGCCTTGCGCAAAGCGCTATTGCAGGTAACGCCACCCGAAGCCGTCACACAATTAACCCCCAATCGATTGGCTGCCCGGATGGTTTTAGTGACCAGCACTTCGACAATCGCCGCCTGAACACTGGCGCACAAGTCCCGCAACTTTTGCAAATTCTCCACCACATCCGGATTGTCGCGAATGAAATACCTCACCGAAGTTTTTAATCCGCTAAAACTGAAGTCATCATTCGCATCGCGCAGCATCGGCCTCGGAAAGTCGTACGCCTTGGGATTTCCCTGCCCGGCCAATTGATCAATCTCCGGCCCACCCGGATATGGGAGACCAATCAGCTTGGCAGCCTTGTCAAAGCATTCACCCGCCGCATCGTCAATGGTCGAACCCAGAACTCGATGTTTCAGTTCCGATTCCACATGGACCAGCATGGTATGACCGCCACTCACGATCAGGGACACATTTGGTTGAAAAGATGCGAAGTCTGCCATCGGCGGATTACCAACAATCCAGGGAGAATAGAGATGCGCTTCGTGATGATTCACTCCAACGAACGGCTTTCTCAGAGCAAAAGCCATGGCCTGCGCGGCCTTGAGTCCAACCATGAGCGCATTGGGCAAGCCCGGCCCTTGGGTGGCCGCAATCGCCTCCAATACGCCGCTTTGCACCCCAGCATTCTCCAAAGCTGTGCGAGCTACCGGCATGAAATTCCGCAAATGTTCCCGGGCCGCCAATTCGGGTACAACCCCGCCATACTCGGCATGAAGTTCGATTTGTGAAGCAACTACGCTGGATAATACCGTCCCCTCGCGAACGACCGCAACGCTCGTTTCGTCACAAGACGTTTCGATGGCCAGCAAGGTCATGCAATTTAAAAAGAGAATTACGACTTGGGTGCAGGTGCAGCCAAACCGCTCTCGGCTTAACACCCTTCAATGATCCCCGACGTTATCACTTCTTGGCAACCTTATCCGGCTTGCCCGCCAGCTTTTGGTTTTCGGGAGTGCGATGGGTGTAGATCAATATGCCCTTGAGCAGATCCTGCGCCCGTTCCAACTGAACGTCATGCACACTCTTGATCTGCTGCCGGTCCTTTTCATCCAACGTTTCCAGACCGGGACGGCGCTTCAAAAGATAAACCATCGCCTCATCTTCAATGGCCATTGGCACCGGACAATCCGGAGTGATGCCTTCGCCATGAATCACCTTATGACTCGGCGTGTAATACTTGGCGGTGGTAAGTCGCAATGCCGAACCATCTTGCAATGGTAAAATGCTTTGCACTGAACCCTTGCCGAAAGTCTTTTCACCCATGATTTGCGCGCGATGCAAATCCTGCAAACATCCCGCCACAATCTCCGAGGCGCTGGCGCTGTTTAAGTTCACCAAAATTACCATCGGCATTCCATTCAATTCATCACCGCGACCATTGGCTCGGCGGACCGAGTTCTGGCTGGAATTTTGTCCTTCCGTGGAAACCACCAACTGACCGCGCGGCAAAAACTTCTCACAAACTTCCACGGCTTGGTCCAGCAACCCGCCCGGATTCCATCGTAAATCCAGAATAAATCCCTGCATGCCTTGGGCCTTCAATTTCTTCAAAGCCTTTTCCAAATCCTCGCTGGTCTTCTCGCCAAACTGAGTCAACCGCACATAGCCAACCTTATCTTCACCCAGCGGAAAGTCCTTCTTGTTATTAATGTCCGTGACCATGTCCACCTTGATAATGGCACGGGTCAATTTCATCTCCTTCGTCTGACCGGTTGAAGGACGCAGAATAGTAACGGCAACCTCGGTATTCGGTTCACCGCGCAAATGTTGCACAGCTTCCTGCAAACCCATCTTGTCCGCGCTCTTGCCATCAATTTTCATGATGCGATCCCCCGGCAAAATTCCGGCTTTAAAACCAGGCGTGCCGTCCATGGGTGCAACCACCACCACATTGTTGTCCCTCATTTCAATCATGATGCCCAACCCGCCGAATGCACCCTGCGTGTCCTTTTGCAACTCATCGTATTTGGCCGGCTCCATGAATTCGCTATGCGGATCCAAAGTATTGATCATTCCCTTGAGGGCCCCGTAAACCAGTTCCTGGTAAGTCACCTTCTTGCCGTCCACATAATCCTTGCGAACCTTCTCCATCACATAGGAAAATAGTTCCAGGCTCGGATAGGCGGAATCCTTCTCAGCGGCTTGGGCGGAACGGAAATAGACGCGCGCGCCAACAACAACATTCGCGGTCAACAAGATGGCCAATAGGCCGTAAATAATGCGTCTTTTCATAAGCATCCAAATAGACTTCTCGCTGACAATAAGTGTGGTCTCTTCAATTTGCAAGGAGTGGCTTCCTTGACATTTAACCGACTTGTATCGCCCCCTTCAGCAGCAACCCAATATACGGCAAATCCGCTGGAACTGTGACTTTTGGATTAGGCGTTGAACCAGATACTAATCTCACGGGTTGGCCGATCAATTCACAAGCGGCCGTATCATCCGTCACTTGCAACCCCTTCTCACGCACCATGCTCAAAGCTCGTCGAATCACTTCCACTCGAAACGTTTGTGGCGTCTGCACCGCCCACAACTTGGCCCGCTCCAGCGTCCGGCTCACCAGCTTGCCATCGGTTGATTCCTTGATCGTATCCGTAACTGGCTGTGCCGCCACTGCTGCTCCCACCTCGCGAGCCGCTTCAATGGTTGCATTGATAATTGCTTCGCTCGTGCACGGCCGTGCGCCATCTTGGATGGCAACGATTTCCGTTGTCGCCAAAAGCGCCTCCAAGCCATTCCAAACTGAATCCTGCCGCTCAGCTCCACCAACTACAAAACGAAAAGGTTTTTTTAACCCATACTGCTCAGCCAATTCCTGAAAAGCGCCCTGCATCCCATCCCGCACCACCACAATGATTTCATCAATGCACTTCGCTTCGGCAAATCGTTGCCATGTATGGGCGACGACCGGCCTACCAGCGACTTCCAGAAACAGCTTGTCGATGTTCGGCCCCATGCGGGTACCCTTCCCCGCAGCAACAATGATACACGAAACCATGCGGCTGATTTACCCAGTTGTCAGGCCATAGTCGAGCGGAAAGGCCAAGATTGAATATGATTTTGGAATACCAACCAACCGTTCATAAGTGCAAACGCTGCCCCGTGTAACCATTTAACTTTGCAACCATGTAACCTCCTTCAGTGCAACATCGGCAGCGGATTCGGTTCCCTTATCAATTTCGCATCCAGATCGAGATAAAAATCCAAACGACTATCCGC
>JAQGPC010000206.1 GCA_028293285.1 Pedosphaera sp. | reverse complement strand
GGGCTCTGCTCAAATGCGCTGGATCGACTGGCTTCCATTTGATAAGGCGCTGACACCGTTTCCTTTTCATGAGCCAACTTCAACTCATGCGGCTGACTGTCAAAAAACTTTTGTATACCTACTTAGCCTTAGAAAGAGACAGCCAAGTCATCGCCTGTGAAATTTCCATCATGACCACCGTCGATCATGAAGTGGGCAATGTCGCCAAGTGCCTCAAAGCTGGTTGCCAGCATATAGCGGTGATTTGTGCCAGTGAAACCAGGCTCGCGAAAATTAGAACGGCGGTTTCCGGTTGTCTGTCAGCAGAGGAAGTAACCAGAGTGGGTTATTATTTGCCCGATCAGTTCATTGAATATCTCCAAAAGCTGCCTGTTCCAAAAACTAGCACTGCCAGTCCGCAAGAAACTGTGCTGGGCAAATATAAAGTAAAAAGTCGCGCCTCCAAATTATCGCCGGGAGAAACTAAAGCGCGAGAAGCGTCCGCTCTTAAGATGCTCGCGGAAACCATGCGTCGAAAAAAGTAACCGTGTCTATTTCTTCTCCAAAAGGTAAACGGGGCCAACTACTTTGTAAGGAGAATAATTTTCGATGAGACGAATGCGCAATTTGGTCAGGCTTTGTTCCGGGTTCTCCTCAGCGAGTTGCACCGAAGGCCGCCCGACACCCAACTCCACCGCCGCTTCGTCTTTGGTCTTTCCCGCTTTCAAACGGAATTCTTTAGCCAATGCCGCCAGTTCCGATTCGGGGAAATGTTTTCTTTTTGCCATGGTGGAATCATTAATAGAAAGTTTGCTTATTACAAACTATTTAATTGACTTCAGTCTATGTTTTTAGGTATGAAGTAGTGCTATGAAGGAAAATATTCTCTTGAAAGGCGATTCAAAGAATGTCGGCATCTGGATTCGTGTTTCCACACAGGATCAGGCCGAGGGCGACAGTCCCGAACACCACGAGCAACGCGCTCGCAGCTACGCCCAAAGCAAGGGCTGGCACGTCAAAGAAGTTTACAACCTTGCTGGTCAAAGCGGCAAAGCCGTCATGCAGCATGCCGAGGCGAAACGGATGATGGAAGATGTTAAATGCGGCCATATCACTGGTCTGGTCTTTTCCAAACTCGCCCGACTTTCCCGCAATCGTCGTGAATTGGAGGATTTCGTCGATTATTTCAACAAGCATGGCGCTGACCTCATCTCCCTAAGTGAAGCCATTGATACGAGCACCGCTGGAGGCCGGATGTTCTTTCACCTTTTGGGAGTCTTCGCCCAGTGGGAACGGGAAGAGATTACCGAGCGTGTGAACGCCTCAGTCCTCACCCGCGCCAAAATGGGCAAATCAATTAATGGCAGTGCTCCATTTGGCTATCAATGGAAGGAGCGCAAATTGGTTATCCATCCCGAAGAAGCACCCGTTCGCCGAAAAGTCTATGAACTCTTTCTGGAGCATCGCCGGAAAGGAAAGGTTGCGAAGCTCCTCAATACTGCCGGTTACCGCACCCGAGGCGGGGTGATCTGGCGTGATACTCAGGTTTACCGGACGCTCGTCGATACCAGTGCCAAGGGCATCTATTATTTCAATCGGTTTCGTCAGGAAGGCTCTTGGAAAACAGTGGCCAAGCCCGAAAGCGAATGGGGCAAGGTCGAATGTGAGCCGATCATTTCGGAAACGCTCTGGAATCAGGTCAATCAGATCGTGGAAGAGCAGCTAAAGGGATGGAAACGCCCCGGCAAAGCCCCCGTGCAATTGTTTGGAAGCCTCGCCCATTGTGCCTGCGGGGCCAAAATGTATGTCCGGGCCAAGTCGCCTAAGTATGTCTGCCGGAAATGCTGCAATAAGGTTCCGATGCGTGATTTAGAGGAGATATTTGTTCATGAAATGAAAGCCTTCTTTGCCCAACCGGAAAAGATTGCGAAGCACTTGAAGGAGGCCAACAAGAACCTTTCTGAGAAGGAAACCTTGCTTGGTTCCCATGAGCGGGAAATTGAGAAGGTGCGGGACGAAATGACCCGCACCCACAGGCTTTATCTGGACGGAGGAATCACGCCTCAAGGCTTCAGCCAATTTTATAAACCAGCCGAAGAACGGTTGAACCAATTAACTTCGGAACTTCCGAAGCTCCAGGCAGAGGTGGATTTCCTGAAGGTAAACAAGCTTTCTGCTGACGATATCATGCATGAAGCCAATACTCTCTATGATCGCTGGACTTCGTTGCCCCTTGAGGACAAGCGCAAGATCGCCGAAAGTCTGGTTGAAAAGATCGTCATTGGAGAAAACGAAATTGACATAACCTTCTCGTATCTCCCATCTTGTGAAGAAGTATGCAAAAGCCAACAGCAGTTAGAGCCGGGGTGAGGGCGAGCATCCCACTAACTATCCCTGCCACTGGCAACAATAGACCACATTCCCTCGCTGATTATTCTAAAAATCTTACGCCAAGCTAAACCGTCCTAAACCATCCCTCGCCCCATCCGATGGGGAGAACAGACCGTTGAGTATTGCACACGGCCATAACACATCCCAAGAACACGTATTTCCTGCAATCAGATCCCCCGAAAGCACCGACCTGAGATGGTAAAGACCCTGGGTGACCTAATCAAGATGAAGCGCTTTGAAGCAATTCAACGAATACCCAGCAGTGCCTCTTTTGCTGCGTTATTCTCCTGACCTGTTTGGCCCTGGTCTTTTCCAGCGAGCATTTTTTTTCGCATAGAATTGTTTTGTCAATGCGTTTCTCGCTCTGCGTCTTCCAATTGCTATAGAAATTGAAGCAAACAGCCAAACAACAAAGATCGCAAAAAGCGTTGCGTGAAAATCGCCAGTCCCAAGAAGAACGAGAACGGCAACTACCACCATTACGAGCATCCATCCAAACACTCTCTTGCCGTCTTGCATCATAACGAAAAGGGGTCGATCTCTAGTATCTACACTCATTGATCCTGTTTCATATCATCTGCTGTCGGCCAACCAATAATACAATTTTCCAAACCCTACACCCGCTCAATCGACCGCCGCTTATACAAAAACTCAAACATATTCCCCTCATGCGGTTGGTCCCACGAAATCTTCATCGTCGAAATCGGCCCCAGATTCAGCCGCTCAATCAACGGCGACTCCAGCAACTGCTCCGTGAACCGCGCATCCTTCGTGATCGCCGTCACCACCAGCGAAGGCCCGATCACCTTCAACATCTCCCCCTGCGGCACTTCCACCACACTCGCATAGGGACACAAAAATTCCCGGTTCGCCAGCGGATGCCCAAACGATTCGCAATGCACAATCGTCGGCCGCATATAAGTCCCGCCTTCAAATTCCACCTTGCGCGAACCATTCCGATACTTCGCCGTCACCTCCGTCGCCCCCGCCGTCTTCAAATCCTGCTCAATCGCTCCATCGATATATTCCGCCATCTTCGGATTCGCAAAACCCGACAGCCGCGCATTCTCATCCGTCGCCGCCAGTGGCGTTACCGGCCCCAACTTCTTCGCCAATGCCTCCGCAATTTCCGCCCCATATTTCGGCACCACCACCGCCGACGCATTGATGCAACTCCGCCCGCCATTGTCGGAAATCGACCCCGCAATCAAATCAATAAACTCCGGCCACCGCTCAATCTCATCCTCGCCAATCAAAATTTTGCTGAAGCCTGGCCCATGAATTTGTATCGCCGGATTATTCGCATAACGGTCCGTCGTATTCTTGTCCCCAAAAATCAACGCGCGACCGCACGATTTCAAAATCTCCGCCGCCCCCTCATGGTCCGTCGGATAAAACCCAAACGCCTCCCCCGGACATCCCGCCGCAATGAATGCCTGGATCAATCGCAACGGCGTCCACGGCTCCTCTTTCCCCGGCTTGATGATCACCGGCGTCTTCAACGCAATCGCCGGCAGCCACAACGAATTCACCGCCGGCGAATTGCTCGGCATCACCAACCCCAGCGCCTGCGTCGTCGGATAATAACTGATTGGACTCCCAAACTGCTCCCCGTAACCCTTGTCGAGAATCGACAGATCCAGCCCGCGCGTCAGCCCATTCAGGATCGTCCGCATATTCGTCAGCGCATGATGAATCTTCGTCATGTTGCGCCGCACCATCACATGCGGCAACCCGCTCGTCGCTGAAAGCGTCTCCAAATATTCCTGTGCCGATTGCGTATGCCCCTTATCGCCCAACGGCAAAGCCCCCTTCAAAAACAATTCCCCCGCCTTCGCGCTGATTTCGATAAGCTGTTCCGTCGAAAATTTCTTCAACGCCGCGCGCGATTCCCCCACCCGCTGCAAATCCTTGCGCACAATCCCCGCATTCACCTGGCTGATCGAAACCAGCGCCGCGCCCGTGCGATGATCAACAATATTAACCTTGTCGAGACTCTCGTAAGCCTTGCCCCGCCGCAGCGCGGGAATGTGGGGAACAACGTTCATGATTGAATTAATTATTAAGTCTCAGATTCTACCCTTCCAACCCCGAGCCAATTATCTCCAGTGCCGTATTCAGTGCTACCCTGATTGAATGTCCCCCAAATAATTCGTTATTATCATAAAACCAAAGTTCGACTCCTCCATCACTCATACCTATGCTTTCCAAGCATACAATTTGATCAAACTGTTCAGAACTAATCCTTCCACGACCGACCGGCTGACCAAGGCCGTCCACCACCTCAGACCAGTTGCCATTATAAAGCTTCAGAAACTCATCGCGAACCTTGTCGTAAATCTTAGGAAACTGTCGTTGCAAATTCGAATACTGCTCACGAGTTCGCTGTAAAAAAACATCCAACTTTGCTTCTTTCTCTATAAGGAATGTAATTTTTATCCAAATATCAGGTTTGAATTCAACAGTACCGCTGAACCATTCTATTTCTTCATCCCATTCAAGCAAACCGAATGCTTCGTCTTCAACGCTTTTAGGAAACGGTAACATTTTCAGTTTGGCGTTTTGGTGAAATTCAGACAATTCCTTAATAAACCCCCTCAACAATATTCTTCTCCATCGCGCCGAACGGACGCACTTCGGCCACACCGTCCCACGCATATGGCGCGCGCGGCTCACGGCGAATTGCCTCATCCCGCTCCAGAAAACGCGGCATGAAAAATTCCTTCGTCAACGTCGTCAATTCCACCCGGCCCCATTCGCCGTAATTTTTGACCTGCGTCGTATTATTTGGATCCACCACCCGCAACACCGCCCGCGGCTGCGGCGCAAAATAGGTGATCGAAAAATTATCTTCCGCCCGCAGCGGCACACTCGCCGCCAAACCCATCAAGGTATTTCCATACGTCGGATAAAACCCAATCCGATTCTCCAGCACTTCCTCCACGATGAACCGCACGTACTGCGGAGCCATCGTCGTGCCGCCGCAGAATACCCCGCGAATACCCGCATCCCACAAATCAATCTTCTCGCCCAACGCTTCGAGCAATTTCGGTGTGGTAAATAATCCACTAATCTTCCGATGCTTCAAGATCGTCACCGCCTGGTCCACCACATGATCCATATACGCGCGGGCTTGGTCGAACTGCTTGTTCGAAATCACCTTCTTCACCCAGCGCGGATCAAGGTCGATGAAATAGCAGGAGCTCCCGCGCACATTCGCCAGATGCTCAATCGCCAGCCGCAACCGCCTCGGCCCCGTCGGCCCCACCATCAGCCAGTAATGATTGCGCGGAAAATGCTCATCGGAAATCTTCTCGGAAAATTCGCTGTAATCCGTTTTATAATCCTCCCAGCCAATGCGCTGCTTCGGCATGCCGGTCGTGCCACCCGTCTCGAAAATGTTAAACGGTTTTCCCTTGTACTGTTTCGGCACCCAGACTTCATTCTGCAAATCGCGCAGCCATTCGTCCTGGAAATGCGGGAACTTCACCATGTCAGCGAAGCTGTTGATTTCCTTGCGCGGATCAAAATTTTTCTTCGCCCATTCCAGCCAAAAGGGACAGCCGGTTTCCGGTGAAAAATGCCATTGCACCATTTCGCGCACATGCGCGTCTAATTGTGTTTTAGCCTGCTCGGGTGTGAGTTGCGTCATAGTTAAAGGTCTGAATCAACGTCCTGCCACTGCGGACTTCGGTTGCGCTTCTGTTTCCACTGCCTCGGCTTTTGGTTCGGGCAGCAGGAAGCTGAGCGCAAGGGCAATAACAAATACCGTTGTGCCGACAATCCCGGCGGCCACTGCCACCTGGTCGAACGTGGACTTCGCGCCGATCATCGGCGCAATCCAATTCGCCGTCAGGAACGCGGCGGACGTTCCAATCATTCGTCCGCCCACATTCGTCGCAAAACTTCCGCCAGTGCCGCGCAAATGCAGCGGAAATACTCTCGGCAGATATTCACCAAAATAACTGAACTGCGCGACCACCAACATGCCGCAGGCAAATATTCCCCACTGCATCTCCACCGCCGAATGTTTGTAAAGCAGCCAATAAGTCACCGGGAACATCACCAACCCTGGAATCAGGAAAATCCGCAAGAGACTGCGCCGACCGATGGCGGTCACCAACAAAACCGCCAGAATGATTCGTCCCACCAAACCACCCGTTTCTTGCGCACCTTGCATCGCGTTGCCGCGATTTTTCACTGCCACATCAAAAGGCTCTTGTTGATCACGATTATCCCCCAATTGCTTAAGGATTTTTTCCCGATCAATGACCGCTTTCTTCGCCTCCGGCTTCGCTTGCGTGAGTTCCGTCAGGTTGGTATCGAATTGACTAAAGCGCGTCACGAGTCCGGCCAATTGCGTCTTGGCCACGGCTTTCCTGGACTCATCCGCATTCGGATCATCCACCACTTTTTTCGCTGCCCGCATCGCCACCCGCGTGCGGGCGCGTTGTGCGGCGAGGACATCCAATCCCGGCACATCCGCCATCGCCTGCTGAAACGCGGGCAGCACGGCAGTCAAATTCGTATTGAGCACACGCGCTTCATCCTGCAAAGGCTTGAGCGCCTTGCGTTGCTCCGCCAGTTCCGGCAGACCCGGAGCGATGCGTAATGGCGTGAGTTGCAGCGCGCCAAACGCCGCCGCATACGCACACGCGGAAAGCAGTGCCGTAATGATTGTGACCCGACGCAGTTGCGGTGCAAACAACTCCCCAAAACTCGGACGCTTCAACGTTCCCGCCTGACGTTTCTCCTTCCAGATTTGCGATTCCGGCACGAACGGCAACAACAGCGCAATGGGAATCGCGGGAATCAATCCGGTCATCAACGTGTACCGCCACGTCGCATGCGAATTAAAAATATCCGGTAAGGGCAGCGCGGGCAGACTGTTGGCATGCGCCACAATCCACGCACTGATGCCCGTCACCAGCAACCCGCCGAGCGAAGCAAATGCTTGCGTGCTGCCCAGCACAATTTCCTTCCTTCGCTTCTGCGGAAACAATTCCGCCAGCCAGGTGATCGCCGCCACAAATTCCACGCACACGCCAATGAAAGTCGTGCAGCGCAAGAATATAAACATCGGCAAACTCGTGCTGAACGCCGCCGCAACCGGCGACAACGAATAAACCAATATGCTGGCGATCATGATCCGTTTGCGTCCAAAACGGTCAATGAGCCATCCGCCCAGCAATCCAAACACGCCCCCGCACAGCGCGCTCAACCAAAGCATGTTCCCCATCCATTGCGTGACCAACGGATTATTCGCCGGCACTTGCAGCAACTCCGCAATCGCCGGCACCCCCACCAGTGGCGTCATCAGGAGTTCGTACGTGTCGAACAAAAACCCGATGCTGGCGATGATGATGATCAGCCACTGGGTCGTCGTGAATCGGGAGTTGGATTCGGCAGGCATGTTGGGCCTTGGATAATGTCGGAACTGGTTTACCGCAGCATCACTTCTTCAAATCAACATTCACCTTGGCTGGCTCATCCTTCGTCGCGCCCGCCTTGGCTTCGTCATAAAAGGCATACAGGTGCGTATTGGATGCCACATAAACCGCGCCGTTGGCCACCACCGGCGTCGAATAAACCGGCGCGCCTAAATTCGTCTCGCTGATGATTTTCTTTTCCTTGGTCGCAGCCATCACGACAAAATCCCCGTCTTCATCACCCGCATAAACCTTCCCATCGGCCACCAGCGTCGATCCCCACATGTGCGCCTTCATATCGTGCGTCCAATACAACTTGCCAGTCTCCGCATCCAGGCAATGGATAAATCCCGAGAAATCGCCCACGAACAACAATCCCGTGTTCGGATCAATTGAAACCGTCGAAATGCTGCGATGAATCTTGTCATACGACCAAATCTTCGCGGTCTTGGTGACGTCACCCGTCTTCGTCGCATCAATGCACGTCAGGTTGCCCACACCTTCACCATGTTCCGGGTCCTGTCCCACCGGCACGTAAATGCGATTTTTATAAAACACTGGCGTCGCATTGATTTCGCTTGGGCCGTCCGCTGCGGGATAGACATAAGGTTTGCCATCCTTGTCCACCTTATGCTCCGGCGGATTGCAATCAAACCACCAGACTTTCTTGAGATAGCCCGTGTCTCCTTCCTTGACCGGCTTCGCATCGAACGCGTAACAGTTTCCGTCACCACCGCCAAAGAAAACCAGTTGCTTGCCATTCACAACACCCGTGGACGGCGAACTCCATTGTCCATGAAAAATATGCGGCCCAATCTTCGCATCATCTTCGCCCATCAATTCCCCGGTATTTTTGTTGATCGCCACGAAACTTGGCGAATTCGGCGATGGAATGTTCTTATGCGTCCAGTCCTGCCCGTTCGAGGTGCAGACGTAAAGTGTGTCACCCACCACCAGTATGGAACAGTTGGAAGCATTGTGCGGAAACACGCCCAATTCATCCATCATGTCGTAACGCCAGATGATGTCCGCGTCCTTCGGCCCAATCGTTGCCTTCGGCTTGCCCGGCCCAACCACATATTGCGCCTCATCCTTAAACGGCCCTTCATTCCCATTCGCCTGGCCTTCAGTATCGAGGCAAATCACTTCGCACCGACTCGTCACCAAATAAACCCGATTGCCTTCCACGCACGGCGATGACAACAAACCCAAATTCTCCCAATCATTCACTTTGCCCGAGGCCAGCTTCGGAACCACCAATTGCCACAAAAAGTTTCCAGTCTTCTCGTCAAAGCACATCAAGATGCTCCGGTCACCGGTATGCTGCGGATCGCGCGGATTTTCATTGTTCGTACCAATATAAACCTTGCCGCCCGCCACCACGGTATTGCCGTAACTTTGCGAGCCCAGCTTGGCCACCCACTTCACATTCTTCGTGGTCTTCGGATCAATCTCCTCCGTGCCGGATTTCAATTTGCCGGGATTAAAACTCTCTGGCAAACCCTTCGCTGGCGAATACATATTGCGCCCCGGATCATTGCCACCCCAACGCGGCCAATCCGCGGCAAAAGCAGACGGCAACAACACACTGGCGGTAAGCACGCCTGTCAGCAGCGTGGAAAAAGCAACTTTGTGATTTACGGTTTTCATTTTCATTTTTGAATTCGGACGGGACACAACGCCTCGCCCGCTGGTTTCACCGGTTAAATTATTTATTAGGCGTGACCGAGATGTTATCGATGAACACCCGCTTCTGCGGCGCGAACGAAAATAATCCCGGCGATCCACTCTCATGCGCGTGTTTATGCGGCACTTCAATCGTCCATTTCTCTGGCTCCGCTTCGCCCTTCTTCCACGCTTTGGCCCGCACCGTTCCCGATCCATCTTGCGCGATGTCCACCCGCGTCTTCAAATGGTACCACACTTTCGGCGACCAATCGAACGGCACCGATTGCCTGAATAATTCCTGGGTCGAATTCACTTCCAACTCCTTCGAGTTCCCCTTCATCACGATGTAATAACGCTGATTGACCAATCCCACTTCCGACATGTTCCGCTTATTCCCATCGCTCATCACATCCGCCTCAATGGTGTAATCCTTGGTGGTCGGCGCGCCGATGAAAACTGTCGCCCGTTGGAAGAATGGATTATCAATCGTCTTCGCCAAAACCTTGTTGCCATCCAGATTGCGAATTTCAAATTTGAACCGCGCCCCAATCCACGGCAGCGGCGGATACGCATACATCTCGCCGTCCGACAAATTCGTCTCACTGAGCGACGCCCATTCGAAATCCTGTTTCACCGGTAGGTAAGGCAAAATGCGACCGCGCATATAACCTTTCAACTCGCCGACCTGCGCCTCAAATGCCCCCGCCGAAGGCGTCGCATCACCGGCAGCTACCAACTTGCCTTCCGCATCAAAAGAACCTTTCATGCTCGCCTTCACCTTCGCCGTGGGTGGAATAAACGAGGCCCACTTGACCGCCTTGGCATCCTTTATGTCTTCGACCGTAAATCCATTGGCGTCCAATGACCGCACCCGGAACGTCTCCGTCTGACCGGGCCGCAGCAACACCTCGGAAGGTATAACCTGCAACTGCTTTGCCGGTCCCGGCGTCGGCCATTTTTCGGCAACTTGTTCTGCAGGCAGACCGGGATTTTTCCCCGCCTTGCCAAAGCAATACAGGTGGCGCGTGGTCTGCATGTAGATTTTGCCGTTATACGCCGTTGGCGTTCCAAAGCAACGGCCATCCAAACTCACATGGGCGAGGATTTCTCCGTCCTTGTCCGTGGGCTTGATGATGTAAAGCGCCCCTTTGGTTCCCGCGCCTTCCTTTGCCGCCGGATCATCCAGCATCGGCACATACAACTTTCCATCCGCATACATCGGGCACGAATTCCGCTCTTCAATACCCAGCTTTTTCTTCCACAAAACCGTCCCGTCATTGGCATTGATGCAACACAAATCACCTTTCTCGCTCACCACGTAAACGCGGTCACCCACCAAAATCGGCGAACTCGTGGACGTCGAAATATCATCAGCCCAGAGCTGCACTGCGGAACGTTCCACCACCACCGGAGCCGCTGCCGCATTCGTCGGCGTCACATGCGGAATCTTCAACGCCACAATCTGCCCCGGTTCATACGGCGTTCCATAAATGGAAATCACCTTGTCATTATTATGCACCAGCACCGTGGCATTAATCCCCGCCTTGGTCAGCGGCACTCGCCAAATGGGATCGCCCGTGCGCGCATTGACACACACGACCGCGCCATCGCCCGTCGCCGAATATAAAACCCGCTTCCCATCAAGGAATCCCACGTAGGGATGTGAAAAAGAATTGTCCTTTGGCCGATCTCCCGGGCTGGAAGACCAAACCAACTCACCCGTCTTCTTGTCAAAAGCGTAGAAACGATCCGCCGCCGGCCCCTGCGCGCCCCAATTCGCCGTGATGCCGCGCGTGATGACAATGTCCTTATCCACTACTGGCGACGCCGTGCGGCTGTTCGGAAAAGTCAGCCGCCCAAATTCCTCCATCAGCGAATGTTTCCAGAGCAGCTTCCCATCTGCGGTAAATGCCGCAAGGATGCCCTGCGTCCCTTGTATATAAACATTGCCCGTCTCCGGATCGACCGTTGGACTCGACGTCGCATAACGCAAATAAATCGTGTCACTCAGGAAATCACTGAAAAGCTGCTGCCACAATTTCTTCCCCGTCTCGGCATCAAAACAAATGACTCCTTCCTGCAAGTCCGGGCCTTCGCCGACATAGCCCATGATGTAAAGCTTGCCATTGGCAATGACCGAAGTGGATTGTCCCGGAATATTGGCGGCCCAGAGCGGATGTTCGACATCCACCGTATCCGGCAGGCCGGTTTCCAGTGAAGTGCCGTTCTGTTGCGGCCCACGCCAGCTCAGCCAGCCCTCAACTGGCGCTGCATAAGTGGAGGAAAGTAATAATGAACCGCCAAGAAGTCCCCAAACGCCAACTGCAAATCGTTTCGTCAGTTTCATAACCAGATTTTAAACCCGAAAGCCCGCGCTAAGGTCGGCAGCCGGGCACTCCTGCCAAATTTGCTTTCAAGTGTCGTCACATTATTCTACATCAAGGCAGGCAAATCAATAAAAATAGTACTTATACGTATAATATGCCGCCCGAGAGTTCTGTCAAAAGTAAATTCGCACCCGTCGCACCCATTGCGCCTGTGTCCAAATCTCCTCTACCCATTGATGCCCCGGAACGGCGCCGGCTCCCTCCTTTGCTGCGGCGTTGCTGGTACAGCCTCAATCAAACCTTTCGCCGCCGGATTGCCCACTTGGACATCACGCCTGACCAATTCACCGTCATGCGCACCTTGCAAGAAAGCAGTGCCCAAGGCCTCACCCAACGCGAAATGACCGATTTCATGAGCAGCGACCCGAATACCATCGCCTCGCTCGTCGAACGCATGGAATCCCTTGGCTTGGTGGAACGCAAGGAGCACGAGAAGGATCGCCGCGCCTATCGAATTCAATTGAAACCTATCGGTCGGCGCAAATACGAAGAAGCCCGCGAAATTGCCGTCGCCTTGCAAGGCGAAATCCTTTCCATTTTGCCCAATGAAAAGCGGGAAGAATTTCTTGAGCATCTCGCCCTGGTGGCTGACGCCTGCCGCGACGCCGCCGAAAAAACCAACAATCGCTCTGCTTAAGCCGTTTGTTCGGTTTGTATCCTGTCAAAGCTGCTCACCAGTTTGAGAAATTCGTTTTTCTCCAGCGGCTTCATCAAAAAGGAATGCGCTCCCAGTTTATAAGCCTCCTTCATCTGGCTGAGGTCTTGCATGCCGGTCAGGATAATGACCGGATATGCGGGTCGGGGTTGGGTCTGCAACCATTCCAACACTTCCAATCCCCCTTTCTTTATCATCTTCAAATCGAGGAGAAAAAGAGCGGGAACCGGATGGCGGCTGCGATCAGCAAAAGCACCTTCTCCGCTCAGGTAGGCGATTGCTTCTTCTCCATCTGAAACCACCTGGATTGGATTTAAGACCTTGCACGTTTTAAAGAGGTGCTGCATGAGAACAATATCGTTCTCATCATCCTCTGCGATTAAAATAGTGTTTTGCTTCATTAACTGGCTTTCAGTAAAAGTGCCGTCAAGGGAATCCGCAAACGGTTAAGGCCGCCCGCCATTCAAATTCGACACCGGGGATGAATCGTCGTATATTTTGGTGCTGTGTGTCAATAGGGTGAAACCAGAGAGGCAACACTGTTTTCGTATAATTGGAAAAGGGTCATGAACGAGAACGACACAATTTTATTGGTTGAGGACGATGAGAATGACGTTGCGCTCGTCACCCGGGCCTTCAAACTCACCGGCCTGTCCAATCCCCTCCAAGTCGCAGAAAATGGCGAGCGCGCTATCGCCTACTTGAGCGGAGAAGGCCAGTTTTCCGACCGCTATAAGTATCCGCTTCCCATGCTGGTAATCATGGACATTAAAATGCCGCTTAGAACCGGCTTCGAAGTTTTGGAATGGATGCGCTCAGACAAAACCATTAGAGAACTTCCCGTGGTAATGTTAAGCTCATCCTCGCATCAAACTGACATGGATAAAGCGCACCAACTCGGAGCCACTGCGTTTTTGACCAAGCCGGTTAACTTTAAAGACCTCCAGCGCGTTTACAAAACCGTCGTGGATTATTGGAATTTGGTGAAACATCACCACTGATCGCAACGGGCCAACTTATTTCCCGCTCACATCCAAGCAGACCAGATCACCCTTCGCATTGCGGCAATAAATTTTTCCATTCGACAGCACCGGCACACTCCAGCATTTCCCACCGAGCACTTGAGCCCGCGAAATCGGTTTAAACTCCGCTGGCACAGCGTCAGCAACCATCAACTCACCCTTGTCACTTAACCCAATAATTTTTCCATCTGCCAACATCAACGAACCCTTGCCAAACTTCTTCTCGCCCCATTTCACTTCACCGGTGTCCCAAACCATGCACTTCAATTCGTTCTCATCCACGCCATACAAGTGTCCCTTCCATAATACCGAACTGGCAAAATGATTTTTCATGTTCTTGTTTTCCCAAATCTTCGTCGGTGTCTCCTTGCTGATGTCCACCAATGCGCCGCCATGGCCATAACCCGACGAAATAAACATCTTGCCCTCGGAAATAATCGGATCCGCCGCATTCACGTCATATTGCGTCTTCCACGGATAGCTCCATACTTTCTTCCCGTCCGCCACTTTTACCGCCAGCACCGATTGAGCCGCCGCCAGTGCGACGCAACGATCCTTCCCTTGATTAAAGGCCACCGGCGTGGAATATCCGCACACTCCTTTGCCCGAAGTCCACACCAGCTTGCCCGTCTTCTTATCAAAAGCCGTTCCAGCTTCACCAACGTTAAGAATCACCAAGTCTCCTTCAATCAATGCCGAACCCGCGAAACCCCAGGTCGGAATCTCTGCACCTAACTCGTCGTGAACATTTTTCGACCAGACCACTTTGCCTTTCGCCGCATCCAGGCAAAACAAATCTCCCTTCTTGCTCATCGTATAGACGCGATCCCCATCCACTGCGGGCGTGCTGCTCGGGCCGCCTTCATAATATTTGGGATCGAGCGCGCAGGGATAGGTATGCTTCCAAACCGATTCACCAGTGGCCGCATCAAAACAATACACCGTGTCTGTGTCTTTCTGGTTCCCCATTGCATAAACATGCCCCTTGCTGACCGAGACCGAAGAAAATCCCATCCCTACCGATGCCTTCCAAAGCTGTTTCGGGCCTTCCGTCGGCCAGTTCTTTTGCCAGCCAGTTTCCTTGGAGATGCCGTTCAAATCAGGTCCGCGCCACCGATACCAATCTTCAGCCCGCGCCTGCGCAGTCGATAGAACTACCATTGCAACTCCAACCAGCAGCGTGAAATAGTGACGAGGTAAAATGGAAAACGTTTTGTCAGACCCTGTTCTCATGTGGGGATAGTTACTGCAACCTCGCCAGAGTGTCAATGTGACAACGATGCCATCCTTCACCATAATAATTCGCGCCCCTTCGCATAATTCGCGGATACACCCTCACCCCATGCTCGACAAAATTCATTTTTCAAACACAATCTCTGACCGATGGCATTTAATACCGATTCACGCCTCGAACGCCTGTGGAAGGAATATGAGCACGCCTTCAAGGATTTTGATGACCTGACCCTGGCCCGGTGGCTGGCGCAGACTTTGAGCCAGCTGGAAGGCCGCGTCTGGCGGCTTTCGCACCCGCTGTTGGGAGCTTATCGCTTGGCAGCTCAGTTGGGCCATAAGCGACAAGTTTGGTTGAAACGTCTCACCACCGCGCCAGCCGCCTATTCCGAGGCACCGTGCTGCCGCGCCCCCTTGCTTCCCCTGCTCACCCGCGATGTCCGCGAGTCCGGCCTCATCTGCCAGCATTGCACCGAAATGCTCGTCCCCTTCGAAGAAATTCCCGCGGCATTGCAAACCGAATTGTCCAGTTGGGCCGCTCAATATGCGCCCGTCCACTCCGTGGCACATTGGGAAGAAACCCAGCGAAAAGGTGCCGCCAAATACGAGCAAACTTTCGAAAATGCCGCCAAAGACGCAGAACTTTTGCTCAGCACCATGGGCCGACAAATCATGCCCAAGTTTCTGGACTATTATCCCACCGCAGTCTGGGAAGATCAGGATGAATGCCTCTCCGTCCAACCCGAAGATATAGAACTCTAAAATGAAGTTTGTCTTCCGCTGGATATTCCGCCTCTTCATTCTGGTGCTGATCCTCGTGATCGCCGGCATCCTGTTGCTGGATACCATCGCCAAGGCAGTCGCCGAATACCGCATCAAACATAAAACCGGACTCGACGTAAAAATCGGCAAATTAGAAGTCGGCATTCTCAACCCCAAGATCACCATCGAAAATTTCATCGTCTATAACAGCGCTGAATTCGGTGGCTCGCCCTTGATCGATATGCCCGAACTCCACGTCGAGTATGATCGCAATGCACTCTTCTCCCACAAACTGCATTATAAACTCGTCCGTCTTAATTTGGCGCAGGTGAACATCGTGGAAAACAAAAACGGCCAGGTGAACATTGACGTGCTGCAAAAACGAACTCAAATCGCCGGCCTGCCCGGGACCTCCACCAATCGCAATAGCAACTACCAATTCACCGGCATTGATACCCTCAACTTCACCCTCGGCAAAATGAACTTCATGAGCATGAAGCAGCCAACCCAGGTTGATGAGTTGAAAATGGACATGCGTAACGAAGTCTTGACCGACATCAAATCCGAGAAAGATTTGTCCGCCGTGCTGATCGTCATCATGCTAAAAAACGGCATCAACCCCATGAGCAGCGGCGGAAGCTCCACCGGCCTTCAACACTGGGTGGACCGCCTCGCCCTACAGCCAAAAAAGTAAACCAGTTTCGGAAGCGCTCAAACACGTAGCGCAGATTTTCAATCTGCCGTATCGCCGATTTCTAATCGGCCAATTGCGAAAGTCCCCCATCACGCTCAATTCCTCACACACTTCAAAACCCCCGCCCGCGCTTCCACTTCTCATTAACACCGCGGCTTCAGCCCGGTGGTCGCGCACGCCAAGACTTAGTTCAGCCGTTTCAACGGCTTTTACCCACACCAAAAAACCCCATCGTGAGCCTGCAACCACATCTATTTTCCGCCAGCGATGGCAGGCGGTCCTCCTTCTCCTGGGGGAGAAGGCCGGGATGAGGGCGAGCACATCACTAACTTTTCCCCGCCGGAATGTTCACTCCCCGCTTCCACCTCCCATTAACACCACGGCTTCCACTTCCCTTCCGTCTTTACTATGCGCCCTCTGCGTTCTTTCGCGGCCAATTTCCCGCTTTAACGTCTCCATCCCGCGTCTAACTCTCATTAACACCGCGGCTTCAGCCCGGTGGCCGAGCCCGCAGGATTTAGTTCAGCCGTTTCAACGGCTTCCACTTCCCCATTCCGTACCCCCTTAGATCTTTACCTTAAATTCCTCACCCGTCTTCACCGACAACGCGAACGCCGCCATCAACTCCGGAATCTTTTCCAAATCCTTCAAACTCACCACCTCCACCGGCGAATGCATATACCGGTTCGGCAAACTGATCAACGCACTCGGAATCCCGCCCCGCGTCCAGAAAATCACATCCGTATCCGTGCCGCTCGTATTCGACATCGCCTCATGCTGCAACGGAATTTTCTTCGCCTTCGCCACCTGCTCGATCCGCGCCACCACTTCCGGATGATTGCACCCGCCGTGCGTAATGGTCGGCCCCTGCCCCACTTTCACATTCCCATGCTGCGCCTTGTTCACCGTCGGATAATCCGTCGCATGCGTCACATCCACCACCAGCGCGATGTCCGGCTTGAGCGAATACGCAATCTGCCGCGCACCCAGCAACCCCACTTCCTCCTGCACATTCGAGACCGCGCAAACCTCCGCCTGCAACTTTCCCTTGCCCCCATGCAACAAGCGTAACGCCTCCGCCACCGCGAACGTCCCGATGCGATTATCAAACGCCCGCGCCACCGCCAAATCATTCCGCAACAAATCAAACTCATCACTCAACGTGATCGGATCGCCAATCTGCACCAACTTCTCCGCCTCCTTCACGCTGCTCACGCCAATGTCGATGAACAAGTCATGAATCTTCGGTGCCTTGCGCTCCTCCTCATTCCTCATCAAGTGCGGCGCGACATTTCCCACCACCCCCTTCACCGGACCATTCCGCGTATGGATCGTCACCCGCTGCGCCTTCGTAATCGCCGGATCAATCCCGCCCATTTTGCGCACATAAATAAACCCGTCCGCATCAATGTAATTGACCCCCATCGCAATCTCATCCGCATGCGCCGCCAGCATCAACCGCGGCGACCCGCCCTTATTCAACACCGCCACACAATTCCCGTACGCATCCGAATACGTCGTATCCGCAAACTGCTTCGCATAATTCATCCACACCCGTTGCCCCCGCACCTCATGACCGGTAGGACTCGGAGTATTGACCAACTCTTTCAGAAAATTAATTGATTCATCGCGCATAAAAAACATCATGCCAGTTCAGCATCAAAAACTCAAAGCCCAAGTTGCCTCCAGTCTTCCCATCTTAATCCCTGCCCCGCATGCGGTGGTAACTCATAATCTTAATCTTAATCCGTTTCACCCGCCTTCAATCTTCCTCACGGTGGAGCAAGACTCCGTCGCGCTCTAACTTTGCCTCCAGCCTTGAAGCAGTCCAAACCGCCCGTTTCATTCCGCACTCCTAATAGGAGCGGCGTTCACGCCGCTTCGATGCCGATCGCACATCACCGCCAAACAACTCTCAAAGAGATTGCGCTCCAAAGCCCCGCCCGCAGACCGCCTTCTTTGCCCCGGCGGGGCACCTGAAAATAGCCCGGCAATTCATTGCCGGGAACAATTCGACATCCTCGTGAGTCCCAGCGGGACGATTGAATGCCCCGGTCTTCCCCGTCTTAATCTTACTCGTAATCTTAATCTTAATCCGTTTCAGCATTCTGCTACCCAATGGTCACCCCTTGCACGTCTGCGACTGCCTGCGAAAAAAACCCGCTGGACGAACCGCCTCCCCTCCGGCAACCTCCCACCACCGCCTTTGAGGCACTGAATGTTTCAATCCATGAATCGTCGGTCGGATATTAATTATTAGCTCGAAGATATGCCAATCGCACGCATCCGAATCCCGTCTGGTTGGCTGGTCGAGGGGAACACCTTGATGGAGCCGATTGGAATGACCGACCTTCCGCCACTTGACGATCTAAAGGAAGACCAACTCCTGCTGAGTAACAATCATCAGCGTGTTGTAGTCGATCTTGGTTGGCTTCCTGAATTCGATCCGAAGGGAAGATTCGTTCTCACAGCCGTCAGACTGGAAAACGACGGTGAAGCCATGGCGGAAGCTTGGTACTCTCCGCTTCGCGTTCGGGAAAGCCGATCTTTCTCGGAGATTGTCGGTATTCTTGAGAATTGGCTCGAAGATGAAACGTTGTGGCAGTCGTGAACTATATGAAAACTCCCGGCGTGATGGGCCGGTGGTGTTTATTTTCGGCCAACGAAAGAAAATCCCACTCGACCAGCCGCACTCCCCTCCGGCAACCTCCCACCACCGCCTTATGAGGCACCCAATGTTTCAATCCACCAACCACCAGTCGTATATTATTTGTTAGGCGGTACCACTCACTATGCAACCACCACCCGGAGCACACGAAGAAGCGAAGCGTCACCCGAACGCGCAAGTCTATCAGATCGATGGCGAGTTCGGACCGGACGATGCAGTGCCACCGGAGCGGATTATGGGCTGTTGGAAGACGGACGCGGATGGCCGCATTGTCGGCGAGTTCATTCGCAATCCGAATTACAGACCGAGAACGGAGGTCGACAGATGATTACTTGCCGCCTAACCATTCGCGAGGCTGTGTGAAAGCTCCCGGCGTAATTGGCGGGTGAGTGCGGAACGGGAAAGTATTTTCGCCAACGAAAGGAAAACCCGCTGGACGAACCGCATCCCCTCCGGCAGTCTCCCATTACCACCTATGAGGCACGGAATGTTTCAACCCACGAACCACCGGTCGTATATTAATTGTTAGGCGACAACACGTGTATATGCGAACAGACAACCTCTACCAATTGCCCGCCAATTTGCCGGTGCCTGTGGACGACGGAGCCGCACGTCATCTCATAGGTCTGACGCTGCCATCCATTGCGCTGCCCTCTACCGGCGGAGGTTCGGTCAGGTTAGATGATGGGACGATTTCTTTGGCGGTCGTGTATTGCTATCCCCGCACAGGTCGCCCTGATGCCAATTCATTGGGTGGCACAGAGACGTGGAACGCGATACCAGGTGCCCGTGGCTGCACGCCACAATCTTGCGCCTACCGCGACCATCATCAGGAGTTACAGCGTCTCGGTGCGAAGGTTTACGGCTTGAGCACACAGACCACTGACGACCAGCGTGAGGCGGTGAGCAGGCTACAGTTGCCCTTCGCGCTTTTGAGCGACGCCGCAGGCGAGTTCTCAATGGGTTTGCAGTTGCCGTGGTTCGAGGTTGAGGGCGTGCGTCTGCTCAAACGCCTCACTTTCATTATCGGTCAGGGACGTATTCTGCACTGCATTTACCCTGTCTTCCCGCCTGACCGGGATGCCGAGACAGTGATTACTTGGATTCGTGACCATGTCGCCTAACCATGCGCGAGGCTGTGTGAAAACTCCCGGCGTGATTGGCGAGCGACTGCGAAACAAGAAAGTATTTTCGCCAACGAAAGGAATTCCCGCTGGACGAACCGCCTCCCCTCCGGCAACCTCTCACCACCGCCTATGCGGCACCCAATGTTTCAATCCACAAACCGCCGGTCGTATATTAATTGTTAGGCATCATGCAAGAGCCGCGTTCAAAATCTAAACGCAGTATCATCCCTGTGATGATGACGGTGGCACTGGTATTTTTGGTTGGTTGCGGGGATTCTCCGGAGTCTCTGGTAAGGAAAAAACTGTTTAGCCCCAGCCCAAACAAAGATGTCACGGCAGATCCCGAATACAATTTTTCTCCGTTTACAAATACCGTCTGGAAAACCAAAACCAAAACGGCTATCGGAGATATAAAAAGTTATACAGGTGCCTACCAGCTCATACTATTGCCACCTGAGAGTTTCGATCCGACAGACCCCAAATACCGTAAAATACCCGATAT
>JAQGPC010000204.1 GCA_028293285.1 Pedosphaera sp. | reverse complement strand
CATGGAAAGCGTAAACCCCGTGAAAAGTGCCAGCCAGGTATAGAGAACTGGACGCCGCAAGCGGTCATTACCGAGCAAGTTCAGGCGCGTGGAAGACCGAAACGTTTTCCAAAAGATCCATATCGTGGTGAGCAACAGAAAGGCTACCATTGCGACAAACATGGTGCGTTGAAAACTTACCATGTGCTCAAACAAACCGTGGGTCATGTTGGTATAGGCAAAACGCAACAAAGAAAGATTCAAATAGCAGCCCAGGGAATAACGCATGACCAGGCTGACAATGACAATATTCCAGACAAGCGAAACCAGCATGGCCGCTACTATTTTTCCGATAAAACCAGCCAGCCAATTCACTTTAAGTTCCAACCATGCCACCAGGCGGGAAAAGCGTTCAACAACCAACAACAGGGTGATCCAAAAGAATGCCAGGCATACGAACGAATGCAGGAAGGCAGGCAAAAATCGGTCGTGATTAATCCGATGCCAGTCCCATAAACAGCAACCGAGTTCCACCGCGAACAGTAAAAAGAGAGCTCCAATGCCAAGCTTTGCGAGTCGGGAATTTTTCGTGCCCTTTGAAGTGTCCAACTCAGGTGTTCGCCGTCCTGTTTCTGACGTTAAATCGGTTAAATTTGCCATAACGCTGCAAGTGAAGCATTTCGAATGCCGCAACCCTTAAAACTTCTGAATTGCAAGTCTTTGCATCTGTATAATGCGATTAAAAGTTACCCTCTCATGCCCAAGCTGCTGACCTTATATAGGTGTTTTTCCATGTCCAGCAACTTTTGGTATTTTTCCTTTATGCCGTTAATCACTAATATCAAAAAAGACGCATGAACGACCCCTTCGCGATATTTTGTAATCTCTTGAATAAAAGGTAATAGAGTTCAAGCACTTCACTTTATCCCTGGATCATTCTACGGCGTAGCAGATCGGTTATTCAGGGTGATACCCCAGTTGGAAAGTATCGCTGCCAGCTTAGTTTGAAATACCTCATGGTTAGTTCCATGTTTGGTTAGTAGGTTGGGGCGGCGCAGTGCAACTGTGCCGCCTTTATTTTTAAGTCGTTGCCGCGTGGGGAAGGTCCCCCTCTTCATTTGGTGGATATATCCCAGTAGTAACTTGGCCTTGATTGCACGAGAGTGCTGCACTGCTGTTGCATGTCTTGACATGCAACAAAGTCGGGTGGCTCCGTGGGGGGAAGTATGGAGCCGCCCGTATTTTTTTCTAATCCTCTGCTCCACTTCCACTTTGGTAAACTCTCTTACATTTTATGCAGCACATCCGGGTGATACTTGGCCACAAAATAGAGCAGGGCAAATGTGCTGGCATCAAAGAAACCATGGGCAATGACCGCTTCCCAGATCGAACGCCGCCAGATCATTATCGCTCCCAAACCCACGCCCAGCAATGTCGTCAATGCCACGCCCATCCATCCTTGCATCGTATGTCCCAAGCCGAACAATACCGCCACAATACAAACCGCCAGGAATTCTCCCCTGCGATTTTGTAATTTTTGCGGAAAGATCGCTTTCATTCCTGCCAGCATACCCGCCCGCCAAAGCTCCTCCCGCAATCCCGCCACAATAAAACTGATCAGTGTGAGCGTCAGCGCAAGATAAAGTGGATCGTTCACCAACACCGAAGCATTGACCACATGCTCCGCCGCCGGCCGAAATTTTTCCATTTCTGCCTGGTTCTTTAGATCCACTTTATTAACTAAAAGCCATAACGTGACTGGAATAAAAATGATTAAGGCCACTCCGATCCGCAACAGAATCGATGACACGAAACCCCATGCAATGGGTTGCCAGCTTCCACGCCATTTCAGGAGCAACTGTTGTGCATTCACGCGCGATGCCAGCCAGGCAATGCCAAAAAGGAATACAAAGGAGCCCAATGCATCAACCGAAATGCCGATAAGTCCGCGAATATTTTCCGGCAATAACATTGCATCAGTCGATTTCTGAAGAAGACCTGCAGCTCCAGCGAGCAAAGGCAATAGCGACAACACCACGATGTGGATCCACCAGCGCCACCGTCGAATTGGACGCGGCGCTTCCACGGCCTCAGTGCCGCCGATGATGGGAGGTATGCTATCTGGATCCATGCAACTCGTTTGCTGCAGTCTTGCGATGCGCAGCCTTGACGTCGAGCGAAACCTAACACACCGCCCATAATATTCTAGCGGCAACGATCGTGGCGGGCGCTGATGTTTCTGTGGCTTCCCGCCGGGCGGGAATAACAGCCGGTGCCGAATCAGCCATTCACGGTCCGGCGAACTTCCATTCGTTGCCAATCTTCTTCATGGAAATCCGTTCGGTTCTATTCTCGCCTTCGATGAAAACGCTTAAAGCCATTTCGCTCTCGGAAACAGCTTTTCGCTCCAGGATGCGGTAGCCGGTGGTCTTATTCATTTCCTCCCGGCCCTTGGCGCTAATCTCGGCCTCAGTTTTGGTTTCCCATTCCTTTTCCATGTGTGATTTCGCTTCAGGCGTCAAACTCGCGAGAAACGTTTTCATGTCGCCCTGGTTCATGGCCCATACGGCCGATTGCAATGCCGCATCGGGGCTGGCATACCCGGCAAAAACCCAGTTCTCCTTGGCAAGCAGAACTCCCCGGTTCGCTCCTTCGGTGCCGCCGGTCGAACCAGGTGTTGCGTTCCGTCCCTTCGCGTTCAACTGTTGATTCTCCACCCGGAGCCGGGCCAACTCGTTGGTATTTGCGCGCAGTTGTCGCACCTCATTGCGCAAGCGCGGCAATTCCTGGGCTTGCGCGCGCAACTGTTTAACCTCCGCTTCCTGCTGCGCCAGCCTTTCCACGGCATCCGCCTCCATCTGGCTTTGTGCTGCCTGCACCCTGGCCGTGAGCTCCTGGTTCTCGCCGCGTAAAGTGGAGATGATTTTCCACTGGAAAATACAAATGGCAGCGGCCGTCAGAAACAAAACGGGAAACATGAACCGTCGAAGAGTATTCATCTGTTTCGTTCGTAAATTAATGGTTGTTACTTGAAACCGTTCCTTCCTTTTACGCGTCTAAGGCGGCAATATTATGTGGGTTTGGACGAAATAGAAAGCTCATTTAGCCATTGTGCTTCAGATGCATTGAGGAAATAATAATGCGATTGCATGAGTGAAAATCAAAAAAGCCGTTACTTTTGGCCGATGATGTTCCTGGCCGCCTTCCTGTTTGGAGGCATCCTCTGGGGACTCTGGATGCACAAGTTGGTTGTCCGCACTCGCAGCTATAAGGAAAATAGTTTTCCCGTGCCGCGCTCCAATCCCACTGATACCACTCCCGGCAGCCTCCCCACAACCCGCACCAACTCTGCTCTTCCCAATACCAACGGCATGGTCTGGATTTCCGGTGGGACATTCTCAATGGGTTCGGAAGATGGTCGCCCGGATGAAATGCCCGTGCATCAAGTTACCGTGGACGGCTTCTGGATGGACAAGACCGAAGTCTCCAATGAACAATTCAAAAAGTTCGTCCATGAAACCGGTTATGTAACTGTTGCTGAACGCCCTCCCAATCCCAAGGACTATCCCGGAGCCGATCCCTCATTGTTGGTGCCTGGTTCCGTAGTGTTCTCACCGCCGGACGAAGCAGTGCCCCTTAACGATGCTTCAGTCTGGTGGCGCTATGTCCCGGGCGCGAACTGGAGTCATCCCGAAGGTCCCGATTCCACCATCAAGGGCAAAGAGAAATATCCGGTGGTACACGTAGCTTTTGAAGATGCCCTGGCTTATGCCAAATGGGCAGGCAAAGGTCTTCCCACCGAGGCCCAATGGGAATACGCCGCCCGCGGTGGTCTGGATCGTCAACCATACGTTTGGGGCAACGAACAAGTTCCCAACAATAAATGGCAGGCGAATATCTGGCAGGGCCATTTTCCCAACGAAAATTCGAGCGCAGATGGCTTCAAAGGCACCGCACCGACCGCGACCTTTGCCCCCAATGGCTACGGCCTGTATGACATGGCTGGCAACGTTTGGGAATGGTGTGCCGATTGGTATCGGCCCGATTATTACGCCCAAAGTCCTGGCAAGAATCCGCAAGGTCCCACTGATAGTTTTGATCCGGACGAACCCGGCGCGCAGAAGCGTGTGCAACGTGGCGGCTCTTATCTTTGCAACGATGTCTATTGCAGTGGATACAAACCCGGTTCGCGCATGAAATGCACCCCCGACACCGGCTTGTCACATAGCGGCTTCCGCTGTGTCGTATCCAACTGATTTATTGAACCGGCTGCTCTGCAGAATCTTTTTTCTGTCCGGCTGCATTTTGCTCGACGGTCTTTGCCGGCCAGTGGGAATCTTCCGTTCTGGCCTTTTTCAAATACTCTTCAATCTTCGCCACCACTTCAGGATTCTTGTCGGCCACGTTCTTTTTCTCGGCCACATCCGTTTTAAGATTGTAGAGTTCGATTGGGCCATCCACGCCAAAGCGAACCGCCTTCCAATCACCCATGCGCACCGCCTGCTTGAATCCCTTCTCGTGAAATTCCCAATAAAGAAATTCATGCCGGTTGGTTTGTGCCCTGCCGGTCAGCGTGGGAAGAATTGAAATGCCATCGATTTCCTTCGGAGGCTTTACCCCCGCGATCTCTGTCGCCGTCGGCAGGAAATCCCAAAAAGCGCAAGGCAGGTCGCTCGTAGTCCCTGTCGCCACTCTCGCGGGCCAACGCACAATAAATGGCACGCGAATACCGCCCTCGTAAAGATCGCGCTTGATGCCGCGCAATCCTCCGGCGCTATTGAAAAATTTCGGATCAGCTCCCCCTTCTTTATGCGGCCCATTGTCACTCGCAAAAACGACCATGGTATTTTCATCGATTTTGGATTTCTTCAAAAAATCCATGATCCGGCCGATGTCCCGGTCCATTCGCGTAATCATCGCTGCCTTGTTTTTTTCCACCTGCGGCCAGGATTCGCCGGAGTAAGGCGCGTCACTCGGCACCTCCATGCCATTGCCGGTCTTCTTGCCCAACTCATTATTGGCGTGTGGAATCGTATAGGTCAGATAAAGGAAAAAAGGCCGCTGTTTATTGAACTGGTCCGGCTTGTTGATTTTGATAAAGTTCAGTGCTGTTTCGGTAAACAGATCATCCGAATATTTGCCCTTTTGGCCGCCTTCGTTTTCGTCCAACGTGAATTTAAATTCCTCCCCCTTTATATTGCTGCGATAAAGATACGTGGGGTAATAATCATGGGCATGCACCTGGTCGAGATAACCGATCCATTCCTCAAAGCCTTTCTTGCCCGGCAGGCCGGGACTTCCTTCGTGGCCCAAACCCCATTTGCCGATGCAGGCCGTTCGATAACCACTCGACTTCAACAATTCAGCCACCGTGACATCTTCCGCTTGCAATGAGACGCCGGAATTTCCCCGGATGCGCGCATGACCGGTATGTTTGCCGGTCATCAGTGTGCCCCGGGACGGCGCGCAAACCGTGCTGCCCGCGTAACAACTTGTGAAGCGCATTCCATCTTCCGCCAACTTGTCGATGTTTGGCGTCTTGATCTGTGTCTGCCCATAACAGCCAAGGTCTCCATAGCCAAGATCATCCGCGAGAATGAAAATAATGCTGGGCCGACGCGGAGCAGGGGGGCGATTGCTGCTGCTGCTTTGAGCTCTGGCATCAAACATAAAAGTGCTCGCGAGCAACCCTGCCAGTAGTAGCAAGGCCATTCCCCGCCAAATTCTTAAAAGTCGATTTTGCATTATATGATTTATAGTTAAAGTCCGGCTTTACACCAAATTAGTTTTGCCACGGCATATTACCCAACCGCTACTCGTTCATAGACAACAAACCCGCAAAAAGCTTCATTCTGTATCACGATTGAAATGGCTTCTAAGCAAGATATGGGATCGTCAGCGGCCCTTGCGGTAACACAGCCACCCGCGCTTCTGGCCCGAGTTTTTTCAAACGCTCCTTCACTGCGGCGGCGATGTCGCGACACGGAGTCAAATGCGCGGCGCGAATAATATCCTCCGGCAGAGAACTGTAAACCAGCACCTCTGCCTTGCGCTGAATTAATGCCTGAATTTGCGCCTGCCATTGCTCGGGCCGTAAAAATCCCGGCGTGGCCAGCAGCGCCAGAATTTCTTCCGGACTGCCTGCGCTTCGCAACAGTTTATCCATCGGACTCTGCGCCGGAACTCCCTCGCGACACTCACAGGCCAATATCAACGTCCCGCCTTCCTGAATGATCCGCGCCCCCGCACTCATCCCCTTGACGCCTTGATAAAGATTCTGGTCGAGCGGATACCCGCTGTTCGT
Organism: Pedosphaera sp.; assembly: GCA_028293285.1. Taxonomy (GTDB): domain Bacteria; phylum Verrucomicrobiota; class Verrucomicrobiia; order Limisphaerales; family Pedosphaeraceae; genus Pedosphaera. Next base: position 3,859 of record JAQGPC010000204.1, on the reverse strand, counting down.
CGTGACCACAATTTCGAAAGGCGACTTAACCCGTTGCATCGCCGCGCGGCGAACAAACTCATACCCAGCCTTGTGCGCGGCAATCAAATCCCCGGCAAACACCCCCGTAATCTGCCGCTCCTCATTCAACGTCACATTCAGCAGGAAACTCGGTCCCACCCGCAGGGCAATGTCCCGCATCTCTTCCCAAATCGGATTTCCCTCCGTGATGCCAAACGTAGCCTTCGGATTGCCAATGTTCTTCTCGCCATGATTGCTCATCACCGTTTCCAACCCGGCCAATCCCGGCATGATCCCTTTCGGCCCGCCGCTGAATCCAGCAAAGAAATGTGGCTCGATAAATCCCGTGATGATTCGCACATCGGCTTGCGCCACATGCCGGTTAATCAGGGCAGGGGTGCCATCCCGCGTGGTGCCAAAAGCCACCAACTCCGCCGGATTTTCCGGCTCATGATTCAACACGCGATAATCCCGCACCACCGCCGGCGTCAGCAACTTTTCCAATTCCTCGCGTGTGTTCGGACGATGCGTCCCCAGCGAATTCAGCAACGTGATATTCTCCCGCGGCACATGATTGAGATGCTCCAACAGCCAGGGAATGATTCGCTCATTCGGCGTCGCTCGCGTGATGTCCGTGAAACCAATGACCACCCGGTCTGTCGCTTTGACCAAATTCCGCAGCGGCGGCGAACTGATCGGCCTTTCCAGCGCGGCAATCAACGCTCCCCGTTCATCCGGCAGTCCCGGCGTATGCGCCGGGGATATAACTGTGGTTTGCTTATCGGGAAGCTCGATGGTCAGATGGCCCTGACCGTAGGCAAGATTGACTTTCATGAAACGACAGATTGATGTCGCCCAGTATCTAACCCAAACGCCTTGGCAGGGAAAGCGCCAAATGCCCTAAACGCAGAACTCCCTGACGGTGGAGCGAGACTCCCGTCGAGCTCCAACGTTGCCTTCTTCAGCAACTCACACCTACTCGTACCAGCTCGTACCCTCCCAGTCGTTCTCGACCTCCTTCTCGTCCTCGCTTCCATCCGTCTTCCGACCTGTGGCCATTTCTCCTTCGCGCCTTCGCGTCTTTGTTGTTCAATCCATCCCCTTTGTGTTCTCTGCGTCCTTTCGCGGCTATTTTTCAGGCCTTCGTTGTTCATCCCTCCCATTCGTGTCCCTTCGTCCCGCATGCGGGATTCGTGGTTAAACTCACATCTACTCGTACCAGCTCGTAATAGCTCACACTTACTCAGACCAGTCCGCTCCCTCCCCAACGGACCACGAACCACGGCCAACTGACTGTCCTTTGCATGGTGTAACCATGTAACATTTTAACTTTGTAACGCCTCGTTCGGAGTTCCGTCCCGCATGCGGGACGGCGTCCCCCTTCCGGCCTCTGCCCTCGGACTTCCGTCCTCCGGTTTGAATTGTCAAAGAACCACGGCTCTTACTGGCTGCCCAAACAATAACAACCGTTATTTATCCCGTCAACCCTTTTCCATCCCGCCCTTCTATTTTGTGCCCTGTGCGTCCTCTCGCGGCCAATCTCCTTCGGGCCTTCGTTGTTCCTCTCTTCCATTCGTGTTTATTAGTGTTCATTCGTGGTGCCATTATTTGTCCCCCCCAGTTACCAGTTGAAAAACGGTAAAATTGTGATTGGTTGTAATCAAACAGAATGTAACGAAATCATGAAAAACATAATCAGACATCTCATCGCCATAACCGGAGTCGCCGCCATTATAATCCTAAGCGGTTGCACCACCGCCCCCGTCACCGGTCGCAAACAATTGAGCCTCGTCTCCTCCGACCAGACCGCTCAACTCGGCTTGACCGAGTTCGACAAAATGAAAAAGGAGCAGAAAATCGATACCGATCCCGCGCATAATGCCCTCGTCCAAAAGGTTGGCAAACGCATCGCCACCGTCGCTGGCAAGGACATGCCCAATGCCCAATGGGAATTCGTCGTATTCGATAGCCCGGAAGCCAACGCCTTCTGCCTGCCCGGCGGCAAAGTCGGGGTTTATTCCGGCATCCTGCCCATTACCAGGGATGAAGCCGGTCTGGCCACGGTGCTCGGGCATGAAATCGCCCACGCCACCGCCAAGCATGGCGACGAACGCATGAGCCAGCAAATGATCGCCCAGCAGGGACAACAATTGCTCGGATCAGCCGTGGGCGAAAAATCGCAGATGACCCAGCAATTGGTGGGCCTGGCCTATGGCGCAACCAGCCAGGTTGGCGTAATGCTCCCTTTCAGCCGCAAGCAGGAATCCGAAGCCGACCATATTGGCCTCATTTATATGGCCCGTGCCGGCTATGATCCGCAGGCCGCCATTGATTTTTGGATCCGCTTTGCCGATTACAGCAAGCAAAACGGCGGCGGCAGCAAATTCGCCTTTCTGAGCGATCACCCGGTCGATTCCGTGCGAATTGAGCAACTCAAACAGTGGCAACCCGAGGCCAAAGCGGCCTTTACCCAGGGCAGTACGCATTAATCCCCGCTTTCAAGGCATTTTTCCCCTTGAAAAAGCCTTGCGTGTAAGCCCGTCGTTGATTAGCTTTCGCGGCGCATTTGAATGGCTCCATTCTTGATGCCGCCGGTTAATCCGTGACTTTCGTGGGTTGGTAGCTCAGTTGGTAGAGCAGTGCCCTTTTAAGGCATTGGTCCAGGGTTCGAGTCCCTGCCAACCCACCATTTTAATACTCAACAAAATTCGCATCACTCTACCCCCGTCCTCATGGGTGGATTTATAAATGGCAATGCCAAAGACCGGCATGGATTTACCAGGATTATAAGCGAGGCAATTAGTACTGGGTGATGTGGTGGAAATTGTTAATACCGGCAAGTTCCCAAATTCGTAACCATTCCCTGATCTACTCAGCCCACATTAACAGCGTGAGGTTTTTGCTTAAATGCTAAACAACCCTGCTCTTAACACCCACAAAATGATTGAGGTAAGCAGCAATGAAAGAATCCCCACAAACACGTAACGAAACACCCGCGCGTTTTTTCCTTCAAACACACAGCCGCAGTTAGGGCAAACTTCCGCGTTTCGGCTTACTTGATGACCGCAATCCTTACAGGGTATAAGTCTTTGCATTTCAAGTTTGCTTTTTTCAGCTTTGATAGCTTTATTGAAAAAATCCTTGGCAAGTGGTGTTCCAGGGAGCGGCCCTGCGGGTGCTATCAAATAGGTTTCCTTTCCACAGTGCGGACATTGCATTTTCTGGCCGTTATACTCCTGTGGAAAGTCTATGGATTGGTGACAGTGTTTGCATAATCCCTTGAGAAAGGTTGTTTCCATGATTGCGGCAACACTATTAAAGCCGGGGAGTAAATCAAGCCGCTAATTCTTGCGCCCTTTTCAATCTGTGCACACTCACTGCAACTAGTTCTGACTTGTGGTTAGATTCAGTCTGATTAAGGGGCCAGTCTCGAAAAGGGCTGGTCTTTTTGCTGTTGACGGGTCGCCACAATCGCGGAGCTTGGGTTTTAGTTTGCATTGTGATGCTCTTTGATAGGTCGAGAATTCAGGGCACGACGCTTTAGTGCGGTGCAGGATAGCCGAGCTAGCCAGCCGGTGTTCGAAAGAACAGAAAGGAGGTGCTGCCTATGGTAAAACACGTGTTCAGTAGAATTAAGAAATTGGTTCCTGCTGCCCTGGTGTTGGTCAGCTGGTTAGCGTTCGTTGCTGGTGTTCTGGTTTCAGACCCCGTTTCGAAAATCGCGCTGTTGTCGCTAAGTAGGTATACAAAAGTTTTTTGACAGTCAGCCGCATGAGTTGAAGTTGGCTCATGAAAAGGAAACGGTGTCAGCGCCTTATCAAATGGAAGCCAGTCGATCCAGCGCATTTGAGCAGAGCCC
>JAQGPC010000197.1 GCA_028293285.1 Pedosphaera sp. | reverse complement strand
TTTCCGAGCGCTACTGGCTGCGGGTCAGGTGAGAGAAAGTGTCAAATTACTTTTGCATACCTACTTAGGCGGAGCTTACGGTAATGAATTTGGCGGTCATCCGGATGAGGCCGGACATTATGTCACCGGCTTGATGATACGAGACTATCTGGCTTCCGGGTTTCATGCGGGACCCATGACTTATGCCAAGGATTACTATGATCATTACCCGAAGGTCGCCTTGGGAAACTGGCCGCCGTTGTTCTATCTCATGCAATCGGCGTGGACACTCATTTTCCCTCCAAACCGCACTTCGATGATGCTTCTGATGGCCTTTCTTTCCACGCTGGTGGCCATGACACTATTTTTCGCGCTCAAGAGGGAATTCAATTCCAGAAAGGGGTTTTTAGGCGCGCTGCTTTTTTTATCGCTTCCGCTTTTTCAAGCGCAGGCTGACATGTTGATGGTGGAAGTTCCCTTTACCCTGCTGGCGCTGATCGCGATGGTATTCTTCGGGCAATTTCTCGACAGCAAAAAATCGGTGAATTCGTTTGCATTCGGTCTTTTTGCGGCGATAGCTATTTTGACGAAGGGTAACGGGGTTTTACTTGCGTTGGTCCCTCCACTGGCCTTGATTTTTGGACGGCAACTGGCGCTGTTGAAACGGCCCGCTTTTTGGATTCCTGCGGTGGTCGTTCCCATTATTTGCGGTCCTTGGACATGGAAATATCGGGATGTGACGAGAGCTGGCTGGGTGGCAGACAGTCCCACGTGGAGTTTCAGCCGCGTGGCCATTTATTATTATCCGCACAAGCTGGTGCTGGCATTTGGGTTTGGCCTGATGGTTCTGGCCATAATTGGTTTTTGGGCCAAGATCATTGCCCGGCGCGGGGAAAGGCTATCCGGAATATGGCCAACGGCGGCGGCGGTTTTGTGCAGCACGCTGATTTTCCAAATAGTAGTTCCATGCGGATGGGAGGCACGCCATCTATTTCCAGCTTTACCACCCGTAATTTTATTTATTTTTGCGGGAGCGGATTGGGTAATAGGCCGGTTATCTGCCAAGGGGCTTTCTCCCAAATTGGCTGCCGTATCGGTGATGACCGTGGCTGGACTGGCATTTTTTATCCAAACTTTCAGGGTGACGGAAAATGATTTCTCGGGTTTCGCGCCGGTCGCGATCACCCTCTTAAGCAATCCGCAAACGAAGCAATCCACTTTTTTAGTCTCGTCAGATGCGCGCGGAGAAGGATCATTTATTTCGGAAGTGGCGATGCGGGAGAAACGTCCGGGACATATCGTGCAGCGAACCAGCAAGGCTTTGGCGAGCAGCACCTGGGGTGGTGACAAGTATCAGACGAAATTTGCTGATGAGCAGGCGATCGTTGATTTTCTGCAAAAGAGTTCGTTTCAATATCTGGTGCTGGACACTTCCCTGCCCGCTTCGGCGCGCAAGAGACACCATGATTTGCTGGGCGAAGCGGTATTGCATCATCCGGAGATTTTCGCGCTGGAAGGCAACTACCCGATCAACCGGGGCGGTGTCTGGCAAACGAACGGGATTCAACTCTATAAGTTGAGTGACGAGCGCAATGGCGCAATTGCCAGCGAGACGCACAAGGCGTTGCCAAATTAAGGCAGCCTAGACTTCGACTTTGGCCGGGACTACGGCCTTATCAACAACCAGAAACGTTTTGGGAGTCCTGGAGAAGAAGTTGTACTTGAGGATGCAACGCAATGCGCTTACGCCGTCACGCCAGCCGATCTTTTTTCCTTCGGCATAGGTTCGGCCGTAATAAGAGATGGCGACTTCGTAAATTCTGACATTAAGGCGGCTGACTTTGGCGGTGATTTCCGGTTCAAACCCGAAACGGTTCTCCTCGATGTTAACCTGCTGGATTATCTCCCGACGAAAGGCTTTGTAACCGGTTTCCATGTCGGTCAGGTTGAGATTCGTCGCCATGTTGGAAAGCGTGGTCAGAATCTTATTACCGAAGGAATGCCAATAATAAAGCACGCGATGGGCACCGGAACCGATGAAGCGCGAACCGAAGACAACATCCGCTTTTCCCATGAGAATGGGAGTGACCAGGATGGGATATTCGGCGGGATCATATTCCAAATCAGCGTCCTGCACCATGACAATGGGGGCAGTGGTTTTGGAAAATCCGGTTCGCAAAGCCGCGCCTTTGCCCTGATTCACTTCATGGCGGAAAAGTTTAATACGGGAATCGGTCTGGGCCAGCGGCTGCAGTACCGCCCAGGTTCCATCATTTGAAGCGTCATCAACGACAATCAATTCCTGCACCAACGGCTGGGCAAGGACCGTCTTAATAACGTCAGCAATGGTGGCAGCTTCGTTATAGGCTGGAACCACGATGCCAAGACAAGCAGGAGTGCCGGAACCAGTTTTTTGAATGGATGGAAAGGAGAGGTTCATGTGGGAAGTTGGGTTTGCTTGTGAGGAAGCAACCGGAGAGGAAACCGCACGGCAACAGTTCCCAATTCAATGCTGTTTAAAAGGCTCTTCAATTGAATATGCCTATTCTTTGAAAGTTGGGGCTAAAGGTCAATTCTACAATGCAGGCAGAAATGACTGCCTGGAAGAAAATATTTTCCAATGGAGTCAATACAGCCAATGGAGTATTAGGCGAAATCGGGACGGGATGTTAAAACGGTTTAAATGATTAAGATATTAAACATTCGAAAGATGGACTGGTTGAGCACCGGAATAAAAGGGCCGCACGGGCAATTCCGAGTAAATACGAGCTAGTACGACCTGGTACGAGTTGAAGTAATGCAGACAGCCACATAAATCGATATGAATGGAATTGGATGAACAACAAAGGCGCAAAGACACGAAGTGAAATGGCCACGGAAAGCACAAAACAAGGTAAAGAAGATGAAAAAATTGATACGCATTCGTACTATCGAGTGATAAAGAGAGTTAAGGAGACCTAAGGAGAGTTAAAGAGAGATAAAAAAATGCATGAGCTTCATTTTCCCTAGGAACGGAGTTGCATTGGTTTTATGCAACCGTTAAAAAGTATGATTATCTTTAAGCCCATCACTAGTTTTGAGGCTTTCTGGCTACCGAAGAGCATATTGCAAATAATGATTTCCGCTGAGAATTCAATGGGTGCTGAATTGATGTTACTTCTGGAGCGGAATTCCCACTTGAATGCCATCGAAAGTTGGAACGCTGAACTTTTCTGCCATAAGTATGCATGAACTAGTCATAGAAGCAGGTCGTACCGAGCGCCATTATTGGCGTGACTTGTGGCGTTTTCGCGAACTCTTCTATTTCCTGGCCTGGCGCGACATTCTGGTTCGCTACAAGCAGACGGCCATCGGGATCGCCTGGACGGTGATTCGTCCCCTGTTGACAATGCTGGTGCTCAATATTGTTTTCAGCAAGGTGGCCAAATTACCTTCTGACGGAGTCCCCTCGCCCATCCTGATTTTTGCCGGTGTTTTGCCCTGGCAATTCTTCGCCAACTCACTGGCCGAAAGCAGCAATAGTCTGATTGGCAATTCCAATCTGATTTCTAAAATTTATTTTCCCCGGCTGATCGTGCCAGCCAGCGCGGTGATTGTCAGCTTGGTGGAATTTTTTATCTCCGCTCTTTTACTCGCGGGCTTGTTCGCCTGGTATCAATATCTTCCAACCTGGAAAATTATAACCCTGCCATTTTTTATCCTGATGGCTTTCAGCGCCGCGATGGGCGCGGGATTGTGGCTGGCGGCTTTGAATGTGAAGTATCGGGATTTTCGATACATTGTTCCGTTCATTGTCCAGTTCGGCCTGTTTATTTCACCGGTGGGTTTCAGCAGCAGTCGCGTGCCGGAAACCTGGCGTTTGCTTTATTCGAGCAACCCGATGGTTGGAGTAATTGACGGATTTCGTTGGGCATTGCTGGGCAATGAAACCACTTTATATCTGCCCAGCTTTGCGCTCTCGCTGACCATCATTACACTGATACTAGGTTCGGGCATCTGGTATTTCCGACGCGTGGAGAAAGGTTTTGCCGACGTGATCTGATCATCATGTCGAGCCTATGAGCGATTATATCATCAGCGTCGAAAAGCTTTCCAAGAAATACACGCTTGGCCATCAAGCTGAGGGTTACACGCGCTATGTTGCTTTACGGGATGTGCTAGCCAATGGCATCAAATCGGTGGGGCAGAAATTAGCAAGACCCTTTGGTGGGCAGACGAACAAGCGGACGACGGATGAGTTTTGGGCGCTACAGGACGTCTCTTTCAATGTTCAACAAGGCGAATGCCTGGGCATCATTGGACGTAATGGCGCAGGGAAATCAACGCTGCTGAAAATTTTAAGCCGCATCACGGAACCGACCAAGGGACGGATCAGCATCAAGGGGCGCGTTGCCAGTCTGTTGGAAGTGGGAACTGGTTTTCATCCGGAACTTACCGGGCGGGAAAATATCTTCCTGAACGGCGCAATTCTAGGAATGACGCGGGTGGAGATTAAGCGGAAATTTGATGAGATTGTCGCGTTTGCGGAAGTGGAAAAATTTCTGGATACGCCGGTGAAACGTTATTCAAGCGGCATGTATGTGCGATTGGCTTTTGCGGTGGCCGCACATTTGGAGCCGGAAATTTTGGTCGTGGATGAAGTGCTGGCCGTGGGCGATGCGGAGTTTCAAAAGAAGTGCATGGGCAAGATGGGCGAAGTCGCCAAGGGCGGGCGCACCGTGTTTTTTGTGAGCCATAACATGATGGCCATTCGCACGCTCTGCGAAAAAGTATTATTGATGGAGAAGGGAAAATTAATTTGCGTGGGTGATACGGACTCCTCGATCCAACAATACATGAGCCGGAATCTTTTGATGAATGATGCGACGTGGAAGCGTCCGGCCAATCTTGCAACGGGCAGTCTCTCGATCATGGAAATCAAGGCTGAAGTGACGGGAACACAACCCGACCTTACCTTGGAACTCGAAGTAACATTGGAAACTAAATCTAAACACAAGGCTGCCTTCGTGGCCGTGGATATTGCGGATACTACTGGCACGGTTTTGATGCAGTCGCTTCCCCGTCTGGATGGATTTATCACCGATGCGGAACCGTTTCATCAGATCAAAGTGATTACGCAATTGCCGCCGATGATTCCCGGCCACTACCTCGTTACGTTTTGGGTAGGAAGCCATAATCTCGAAACGCTGGATGAAATTAAACAGGCGGTGATGTTTGAAGTAGTCGAGTCGCCGGCCAAAGGGCGAAGTTTTCCATACTCGCCCAAACATGGTTACATCGTGCCGCCGTCGAATGTCACGGTCGGTGAGAAAGCAACCGATCAGAAGGAGCGGGTCACTGCCAAAACAATTTAAACGAGCTTACATCGCGTGGTGAGCAAACTAAAAAAACTTTATACCAAGACCCTGCTCTACCATTTCCATTCCGGATTGGGCAGATGGTATCATCGTCGCTTTACCCTACCCCGGACAATGGAAGCTAATTTGGACGGAGTAAAATTGGATATCGGCAATCTCTCGCTGGAAATGCGCGAACTGATCCTAAATGGCGCTTACGAGTATAAGGAAAAGGAACTTTGCGAAAAGTATCTCAGCGCGGGCGATGCCGTGTTGGAAGTGGGAGGAGCAATCGGTTTCCTGGGATTGTTTTGTCAAAAGCAAATCGGCATCACTCGTTATGCGACAGTTGAGGCCAATCCGCGAACGATGGAACTACTCAGAAAGAATTATGAGCTAAACAGCCTAAAGCCGACGGTTTGGAACATGGCGCTGGCAGAAGCAGATGGAACGATTGAATTAAATCTGGGAACAAATTTCTGGGAGGATTCCATCGTGGCTGCGAGCCAGCAAAGCCGCGGCCCCAAGGTATCGGTTCCTTCAGCGACGTTGGAGACCTTGCTGAATAAAGCTGACTTCCGGGCGAATGTGCTGCTGCTGGATGTTGAGGGAGCGGAGAAATATATCAATTTTGATCACGTTACCGGGAACATCGATAAGATCATTATTGAATTGCATCCGCGTGTGCTTGGCCATGACACCACTTATCGGATTGTTTCCAGACTCATGGCGCATGGTTTTGAAGTAGCCGAGGAAGCGCGGCATACTTTCGTATTTCTCAAACGAGACCGGCAGAAACCGGAAACGCTTCACGCAAACGTGAGAGCAACCGCGTCATAAATAGATGAACTTTTTTCAACGGCAAGTAAGCAATCTTCTGGCTTGGTACGGGTCTTCCGTTCCACAGCATCGCGGCAAATGGCGAATCATGGACCTGGCCATCAAATGCAGCGCCTTGCAATCCGGCTATTCGACTCCAATCATCGCGAGCCGCCGTGGTCGCAGGTTGGAGTTGGATTTAAATAGCCATATCGAACGCATCATTTATTATCAGAATGCTTACGAAACGTGGGACACGCTTTTTCTGGAAAGCATCGTCCAACCGGGTTGGATCATGTTCGATGTGGGGGTCAACATCGGCTGGCATAGTTTGATGGCTTCGAAAAAAATCGGTTCGAATGGAAAAATATTTGCTTTCGATATTTCTCCGGACGAGATGAAGAAGCTCAAACGCAACATCGAATTAAATCAACTTGCCTGCATCGAGCCTATTCTCCTGGCCATGTCGGATCGTCCTGGAAAAGTGAGCATCTCCGAAACTCGTGATTCCGGCCGGACATCGCTGGCGGTTGGTGGGCAAAGAGGGAAGGAAATCGAAGCCACTTCGCTCGACCATTTTGTCACGCAACGAAATATTTCGCGGTTGGACATTATCAAAGTGAATATTGAAGGGGCGGAAGTTAAGTTTTTATCCGGCGGTAGACAAACGTTAAAACAATTTCAACCCATCATAGTGATGGAATTTAATCCGGGGGCGTTAAAGGTGTTCGGGCACGATGTGCAAGCACCTGCAGATTTGTTGAAAGACCATGGCTATCAACTCTTCAAGGCTCATCGTCACGGCTTGATTCCACTGATGCATCTTCCAACGGGAAAAGAATATTTGAATGTGATTGCCCTGCCAAAGCGTTTGATGAAAAGGGGTTCTTCGCTCAAGTGGCGTGCGATTGCCGAGCTGGGAGCCACCGCGCCAAGATGAGTGATATTTGATATTGATGCGAAGAATTGCGAGCTGCCATGCCAACAACCATGCCTAGAAAAATCGCCTTTATCAGACGCGGTTCCTTCTCGCACATCAATGCGATCGTGGGCGAAATGTTGCGAAAGCATTTTCCCGAACATGAAGTGGAGATCACGGATGTTGATGAAATCCTGAAGCGTAACAAGGGAATGCGGCTTTGCTATCTGCTTCACATTTTCAAAATTTACGGGTGGAGATCGCTCGCCTCCAGCATGAAATTTCCAGAAAAGCTTCCTGCCTGATTTCTGACGCTCTTGTTCTTCTTTGAATTAAACCCAGTCGTG
>JAQGPC010000157.1 GCA_028293285.1 Pedosphaera sp. | reverse complement strand
AAAAAATGCCTCATCCACGCGGATACCAATCTTAAACCAGTTTTCAATGGCAAGGCGCAGGTCAATATGTTCGAGATGACCAAACTGGTCATGGGCCATCTGCTGCAGGATGCAGATCAGCAGTCTGCTTCTTCGTGAATTGCATGAAGCCCTGTTCCAAGAAATAAATCGGGCTTGGAATGCGACAGTTGATATCGAGGAGAGACTAGGCGGGAACAGTGGCTCCGATCATTTGCATCACTGTGGGAGAAAGATCACGCAGGACTTCGACATCATTGGTCACCCTGGCTTGGACGAGACGGCCCATGACGAAGCAGAAGATGGCTTGGGCTTTGGCTGAGAAATCCTGTTTTTCGATTGAACCTTCCTTGCAGGCATCCTGCAAAGTGCTTTCGAGATATTTACACATTCGAGCAAACATCTCCTCCGACTTGTGGCGAATTTTTTCGTCCTGGGTACTTAACTCGGCACCTACGCAGGCGAAAGGACAGCCAAGAACACGTCCGGTCTTTTCCTTTTGTGCCTTTTGATTTTCATAGACCCGCTTGCAATAAGTTTCGATCCGTTCCAAGGGGGGAGTTTGAGGGGAAAAAACAGCATCGTATTTTGGACGGTTCTGCTGCCAGTGTTCTTCGTATGCAGCCACCGCCAAGTCAGATTTGGAAGGGAAGAAATAGTAAAAGCTGCCTTTTTTTACCTTGGCCCGATCGCAAATGTTGTCAACACTGACTGCGCCGTAACTTTGCTCCCAAATCAGGTCGAAAGCCACTTGGAGCAGCTTTTCCTTGGCATCACTGGTTCTTCCCATAATTAGTATAGTTGACTACTCAGTTAACTTATCACCACCCCTATGAGCGTCAAGGTTGGATAAACAAAGCAGTTACAGACACTTGCTTAATTTATCGGCAATAACTGTTTTTGAGGCGGCGCCCACGATTCCATCCATGAGCTTGCCGTTCTTGAAAAATAAAAGCGCCGGGATGCTGCGGATGTTGAATTGGGCGCAGAGTTGGGGATTGGCGTCCACGTCCACTTTGGCAACTTTAGCTTTGCCAGCAAAATCGAGGGCCAGACTTTCCACCACAGGTGAAATCATCCGACAGGGACCGCACCAACTGGCCCAGAAATCAACCAAGACCGGCTGATCGGAGTTTAACACTTCAGTGGCAAATGAGTCATCCGTTACTTCCACGTAAACTTTGTCCGCAACTGCATTCGTATCTGTCTTCATAAGTTCCTTATGCTATACCCAGCGTTCTTTGAGTTTTACTTCTTCAACCGCGTTTCGGTTGTTCAATAGATGGAACATAATGGAGTTTACTGACTAGTCAACTATCACAGATTTGATGCGTATTTAGGCCGAAATGGAACGAAAACGGGGTTTTAAAGTGGAAGGGAATCTTCAGGCTGCGTGGATAAGATTGGAACTTTGAGATAAATGGTTTTCAATTTGAGGATGATTTTGGCTGGAGACATTGGTGGAACAAAAGTAAATCTCGGACTCTATAAATTGGAGGGAACGCGAGTGCAGTTGGTCAAGGCGGACACTTATCCCAGCCGAAAATATCTTCAACTTCAGCATATCATCACCGATTTTTTATTGGGGGCGGGTTCGGTCAAAATCGCGCGCGCATGTCTGGGCGTGGCAGGGCCGGTAAGAAATGGCGGGGCGCGACTCACTAATTTGCCCTGGCGTATCGAGGCTTTGGAAATGACTGAAGAATTAAAATTGGGTCCTTTATCGCTCATCAATGATCTGGAGGCGAATGCCTACGGGTTGGCGCAATTGTCACCGGAAGATTTCCATGTAGTGAATGCGGGTGATGCTAGCGCCACTGGAAACATTGCGCTCATTTCCGCTGGAACCGGGTTGGGTGAGGCGGGGCTTTACTGGGATGGACGGCAACATTATCCCTTTGCGTGCGAAGGCGGACATTGTGATTTTTCGCCGCAAACCAAAATGGATGCCGAATTGTTCGCTTATTTGAACGAACGTTTTGGCCATGTGAGTTGGGAGAAAGTGCTTTCCGGTTCCGGGCTACACAATATTTACCTTTTCTTAAGAGATACGAAGCGCGGAGAGGAACCGGCCTGGCTGGCGGAAGCGATGACACGGGCTGATCCCGCAGCGGTGATTTCACAGGCGGCGATGGCGAATACCAGTCCGCTCTGCAGCCAAGCAATGGATTTGTTTGTGACTTATTATGGAGCGGAGGCGGGAAATCTTGCGCTTAAGCTGATGTCCTGCGGCGGGATTTTTATTGGAGGCGGAATTGCGCCCAAAATTTTGTCGAAATTGGATCCAACTCATTTCCTTAAGGCGCTCGTTGATAAAGGCCGGATGAAACCATTGCTGGAAGCGATGCCAGTAAAAGTAATCTTAAACGCAAAGACGGCATTGTTGGGCGCAGCGCATTACGCGGCATTCGGTCGCGAAGGTTTTAGAGTGAATTAGGAAGCAAAGTTACAATCAGCGATGTAAAAAGCTGATCGATTCGGCGTAAGGCATTTTGACTTGGAGGATTTCAGGCGTACATTTCCCAATAAGGTGATGGTTAGCATCATTGGTTAACAGGTTGAATGGAAAAATCGCGGTAATCACTCTAGGGCTGGGCGATGTAAGCCAAACAAGCATGAAATTTGAAATTGTCATTGCCGGAGGAGGTTTTGCAGGTGCGTATTGCGCAAAGTCGCTTGCTCATTATCTCGGGAAGAGCGGAATCCAACGGGTCGGCCTGATTGCTGAACAGAACATCATGGTCTTCCAACCGATGCTGGCCGAAGTGGCGGGAGCGTCACTTTCTCCGCTGGACGTGGTAAATCCGTTGCGACAGTTCTGCCGCGGAGTAAACGTTCTGCGGGGGAAAATCCAGGCAGTTAACCTGGAGAAGCGACAACTCGTTTTGGATGCAGGACGGTTTACGACCAATATAACGGTGGATTATGAGCATTTGGTATTGGCCATAGGCAGCGTAGTTGATTTAAGCCGGGTGCCGGGGATGCCAGAGCACGCGTTGGTCTTTAAAAATGTAGGGGATGCCCTGAAGTTGCGCACCACGATCATCAACCGGTTGGAGGAAGCGAGTTTGGAGTCTGACCGCGACGTGTTGGTAAGATTACTGACCTTTGTAGTGGTGGGTGGCGGGTATTCCGGGGTGGAAACTGGCGGTCAGATTCTGGATTTCGTCAACGATGTAAAGCACTTCTACCATAATCTTGAGAGAGCGAAAATCAGAGTCGTGCTGGTTCATAGCGGGCCACGCCTGCTGCCGGAGGTGAGTGAGTCGCTGGGACGATATGCGGAGAGAAAGCTCCGGCAGCGCGGAATGGAAATCATTCTAAACGCCAGGGTGATTTCAATGACGGCACACAAGGTTTTTTTAAATAACGGCCAATCGATTGAAACATGCACGACGCTTTCGACGGTGGGAAACGCTCCCCATCCCGTTCTGCTTGATTTATGCAAAAAATACCGATTGGAAGAGTACAAAGGCAGGATTGTCACCGAGCCAACAATGCGGGTCAAAGGCCATGAGCGGCTTTGGGCTGCTGGTGATTGCGCAGCCGTGCCGCAGGGAACAGAACCGGCCTCTCCGCCCACAGCCCAGTTTGCCCAGCGTCAGGGGAAGCTCCTTGGAAAAAATCTGGCGCTATGTTTGAGAAATGAAAATCCCCAACCTTTTCGCCACAAGAACCTGGGACAGTTGGCTTCCATTGGCCACAAGGTGGCAGTTGCGGAAATATTAGGAGTGCGATTTTCAGGATTTATTGCCTGGTTCATCTGGCGCACGATCTATTTGTTCAAGTTGCCCGGACTGCAACGCAAACTGCGGGTGATGGTGGACTGGACGATGGATTTATTCTTTCCACGTGACGTCAGCCTGTTATTACCGACCCCTACGAAGCTATTGGCGGAAATGCATCTGGAAAAAGGCGATGTGATATTTCACGCAGGAGAGCCCGCATTTTCATATTATATCATCAAACAGGGGAGGGTTGATCTTTTTGACGGAGACCGACGTTTTAAAACGTTGAGAGAGGGCGAGCATTTTGGTGAACGCGCCCTGCTGGGAGATGGGAAATGGCATTTTAGTGCGATTGCCGCTGAACCAACAACGCTGGTGTCGGTGAGCCGCGAAGCATTCGATACATTTTATAATTCCAGCCAGACTTTCCGGGATTGGCTGGAAAAGCCGGAGGCACATGTGGGGCACGAGTTCGAAAAAGAACCCGATCGGCTCTCTGGTGTGGAGCGGTAAAGGGGCGGAATTAGAGAAGACTTCGGGTATTGCCGAACAATTCCAATAAAGAAGGACCATTATGCGGGCATTTATTTTTTGTGCGGCAATGTTGATTTTAAGCTGCAACTTTGCCGGGGCTCAAATTGTGGATAAGCCCGACAAGCCGATGGGAATTGCTCTCGAAGAATTGTCTTATCCCCATCCGGTGCATTTTTTAAACTTCAAATTTCGCGGCGAGGATGCGCGCATGGCTTACATGGATGTGAAACCTTCCGGAAATTCCAGTGGACGCGTGGTGTTGCTGTTTCATGGCAAAAATTTCTTTGGTGAGTATTGGAGCAACACCATAGCTGTGCTGGCAAATGCAGGTTACCGCGTGGTGGTTCCGGACCAGATCGGATTTGGAAAGTCATCGAAGCCGGACATTCATTACAGTTTTCACGAAATGGCCGCGCAGACGAAGGAGCTCCTGGAGCAGTTGGGAATATCGCGCGTGGCAGTGGTTGGTCATTCCATGGGCGGAATGCTGGCAACCCGGTTTGCTTTGCTCTATCCGGAGAGCGTCACCGAATTAACACTGGAAGACCCGATTGGACTTGAGGATTATCGCGAAAAGGTTCCCTTTTTAGAATTGCAAAGGGTTTATGCCGGCAATTTGAAGGCCACCGAAGAAAGCATCCGGAATTATTTCAAAACCTATTTTGTGACGTGGAAACCGGAGTATGAAAAATATGTCCAAGCTCAATGCCGCCAGACATTGAGCGGTGAATATCCGCGATTGGCCTGGTCCTCGGCGCTGACGGAAGAAATGATCTACGAACAGCCGGTGTGCCATGAGTTCCAGCTGCTCAAACCAAAAACCTTGCTCATTATCGGGCAGTCAGACCGGACGACCATTGGAAGAAATCGGGTGAGCGCGGAGGTTTTAAAAACGCTGGGTCAGTATCCTGAGCTTGGTCGCAAAACGGCAAAGATTATTCCCAATGGCAGGCTGGTGGAAGTTCCACAGGTTGGGCATATTCCGCATCTGGAAGCACCGGAGATTTTCCATCGAGAACTGCTTAAATTTCTATCGGAGTAAATCACAGCGCTGGAATCAATGTGGTTGCCGGTGGAATGGGTTGCCGAAAATTTTTTTTGATAAATGTTGACGTGGTATATAACATGTGTTATTAAACATGCGCGTGGCTGGTAAAAACCCGTGCGGTCCGGGTAATGCCGGACCGGAGCTCTTTGACAATCTAAATAGCAGTCGAGAGACGATGGACGAGAGTCGAGGGCCAGCAAAGGCGGAAGCCTGAGGTCGGAACTCCAAACCTGAGCTGTGACCCGGAGCAATTCTGAGCCAGTTTGAGCAAGTGCGAGCTGGTACGAGTCGCATAGAAGCCCGAGGACAGAGGCCAGAAGGGCCACCCCTGAAGACTGAAGGTGAGACTCCAAACGGGAAGAGCTGAAAACTCATCGCCGCAATCGCGGGACAGGCGTTTCCAGCTACGGAAGCAGGTATGAGCTGGTACGACCTGGTACGAGTAGATGCGACCTGAAACTGTGTGCCGATTGATAGTCCGCAGTTAATCAACAGACGGGTGCGGTGGCACAATGAAGCGGTCCCGCATGCGGGATCGCGCTCCTAAGATGCGACCTTTTACGATTCGGTGAGGTTTGTTCTGTGGCTCGTCGCTTGATTACGGTTGTTCCTCAGTAATTACGGTTAATTACACTTATTTACGGTTAAAAATAGCGGCGAGCTGGAAACGGAAACGGATGACAGGCAAAGTTAGAGCCTCCTTACGTCGTCTCCTACCAATATGGGGGCGAAGCTATTCAAGGTGATTAACGATCAAAGTATGTGAAGGAGTCAAAGTGATGATTCCATTGAAGCGGCATGAATGCCGCGCTCCATGGAATTCGAAGCACTTTCGAGCTAATACGACCTAGTACGAGTAGATGTGAGTTGAAAAAAGTGGTTGCGGACGCAAATTGCCCTAAACGGCTTTTTTGGCGAGCACTTCTTCCAACAATTCGTTTAGACGCTTAAGCATGGTGCGTGGGTCTTCTAATAGGCCAGCGGCAACACGTGCGTTATCCAGAACTTGTTCGGCTACTTTGCCTGCGAGGGCCGCGTCGGAATGCCGCATGCTTTCCAAACGGACCATGATGGGATGAGCAGGGTTGATTTCGAGGTCTTGTTTAAAAGGGGATTCGGCATCGGAATCCTTTTTCATGCTCTTCATGATTCGGCGCATGCTCGAAGTCATAAATTTGTCGCTGTCCATGATGACGGCGGGACTTTCAACGAGGCGCTTGGAAGAGCGCACTTCTCCCACGCGGTCGGCCAAGGTATCTTTCAGCCATTTGGCGAGAGCCTGAGCAGCTTCATCGGATAAAGCTCCGTCCTTCTTGCTGGCATCGGCGATATCCAACTCCGCTTTTTCCGCTGACTTGAGCGTTTTACCTTCGAACTCATGCAGGTGTTCCATCACGAACTCGTCCCATGGATCAAACATGAACAGCACTTCAAATTTTCGCTCCTTGAAAACTTCGAAGTAAGGACTGCTCTCCAAGGTTTCGCGATTCGACCCGATTAGGTAATAAATTTCCTTTTGGTCGGCGGACATGCGTTTTACGTATTCAGCAAGCGAGGTGTGTTTACCTTTTTCCAAGGTGGAAGATTCGTAGCGGAGCAATTTGCCCAAAGCCTCCTTGTGAGTGAAGTCAGTAACGGCGCCCTCCTTAAGGAAACGGTTGTATTGCTCGTAAAACTTATCGTAGGTGCCCGCGTCTTTTTCGGCTTGTTCATCCAGGAATTTTAGAAAGCGACCGGTCAACACCTGGTTTAATTTCTTCATCAACGAGGTGTCCTGCATGGTTTCGCGCGAGATATTGAGCGGCAGGTCTTCGCTATCCACCACGCCTTTAAGGAACCGCAGCCATTCGGGGAGAAGTCCCTTGGCCTTCGATTGAATCAAGACTTTCCGGCAGTAAAGATGAACTTCTGACTCAACGCGCGACATGCCCAAGCCTTCGATGTTCCTTGGCGGAACGAACAGAAGCGCCTGAATAGCCAGGGGAGCATCAGCCGAGAAGTGGAGACGGTAGAGCGGGTTTTCGTGATCGTGGCCGATGTATTGATAGAACTCGTTATACTCCTCTTCCTTGATTTCATTCTTGCTGCGGCCCCAAATGGCTTGCACCGTGTTCAGCCGCTTACCATTCAGTTCGATGGGGAACTGAACAAAGTTTGAATAGCGCTTAATAATACGTTCAATGGTATCGGCTTGCGCGAACTCCTTGGCTTCTTCCTTAAGCTGGAGCGTAATTTTAGTTCCACGCGGCAGGTCATTTGCCGGCTCAATTTCGTAACCACCGGTTCCTTCACTGGTCCATTGCCAACCTTGTTCGTCCGGAAGATAAGAGCGGCTGGTGACAGTGACTTTGCTCGCGGCCATGAACGCTGAATAAAAGCCGACTCCAAATTGGCCGATCAACTTGGCATCCGGTTTCTTATCTTCAGCCAATTGCTTCAAAAAAGCTTTGGTGCCTGAGTGGGCGATAGTGCCGAGATTCTCAACCAACTCGCCATGGGTCATCCCAATGCCGGTATCAACAAACGTGATGGAGTTGTCTTCCGTTGTAATGGAAATGGCCAGAGGCAGGTCGGGTTGATAAACGGCTTGACCGGAGGTTTGGGTGAAGCGCAGCTTTTCACAGGCATCGGCGGCATTGGAAACCAACTCCCGGACAAAGATTTCTTTATCGGTGTAAAGCGAGTGGATTACGATATTTAGCAACTGCTGGATTTCAGCTTGGAAATGATGTTTTTCGGCGGTGCTCATAATAATCTTCAACCAAATAATTTTGTCTCTTCATCCCAAGAGTGTCCGGGGCCAACGACCTTCACGACACTACGCCACTGTACGGTGCTGCCGAGCATTCCTTGTGCAAGGTTCGTTCAAGTCGTGCTCGGTTTTTTATTTCGTGCCCGTCGGGACGAAGCGACTGCGGATGATATGCCAGAATGCGACGAAGAGTTCAAGCAGGGTTACGGCCGGGAATTCAGCGGAGTTTCGAAAAGTCCAATACTGATTACAATCTTGGTCTTGGCTGCTCGATGGTGGGTTGGGCGGGAGCCCGGTCGCACCACCACCACTTGTCACAGGAAGCACGGATCAAATTGACGAAATCGGAAAACCGGACGGATTTAAAAATACATGAATCAGCACCAAGACTTAAGGCCTGCTCGATTTGTTCCTTATTTTTAAATGCGGTAAGGACAACGGCTGGAAGATTGGAGCAGCTCGGATTATTTTTAAGCCATTTAAGAACTTCGATGCCATTCATCCAGGGCATCTTTAAATCAGTGAAAACAGCAACGGGAAAGGGAAAGGAACTGCGGTCGGTATAACGTCCCAAGCCCTCGAGGTATAAAGTGGCTTCACGTCCATCATTAACTACTTGCACCGGATTTGTGATACCATTTGCCGCCAAGGCGCGGCAAAAAATAAACACATCATCTTCATTGTCCTCGACGATAAGAATAGTGCGGCCACAAGTCACGCATTTCCAATTAAAGACCTGCTAGAGAAGCTGAGAAATGGGGTCTTTACCCCAGGGGAATGTAACCTTTACATTTTGAGAAGCGTCAGAAATGCTCGCTTGGAAGCAAAAGCTCATAACAGCAGAATGGAAGTGCAAGATAAAGGCGGTTAAGAAGTTATCTGAAAATTTCTAAATATGATGGATTATTTAATTCACGAACAAAAAATTTTGCGACACACTGTCGCCGGTAATTGATATGACCTTGATTTCAAGACAATCATTATCCGGGAGGGTTTACGATCACCTACTTGCGAAATTAGCATTGCGGAAGCTTAAAATCGGTGAACGAATCAATGCCCGGGACGTGACGGACGAATTGTCCGTGAGCCGGACGACTGTTAACAAAGCCTTGGAGAGTTTGGTGAAGGCTGGGCATGTTAAAATCAATGAAACCGGTCGGCCAATCGTTGCCTCTTATCCTCCACGCAGTAAAAAGGTGGATGGAGAGTGTTCATTTGATTTTTCCAATCAAACCGATAGCACTTATGAAAAGATTTTGGAACGTATCTTACGAAGCGATTTGGAACCGGGCGAAATCGTCAAAGAGCGCCGTCTGGCAAATGAATTGGGTGTAAATCCGGCGACAGTGCGTCGAGCGGCTGAATGGCTGCGGAATGATGGCTTGCTCGTCCGGTTGCCAAGGCGTGGGTGGCGGGTGGCATTATTGGAATCCCGGGACGTCAAGGACATCTATAAAGTCCGGCTGCTGCTGGAACCCCTAGCTGCCCAAGGTGCGGTCGAGCGCATTTCTGAGACTGGTTTGAATGAATTGGAGGAAGAAACCGACCGTTTGATTGCAGATGGCGAAAAGTCAACCGCTTATGAGCGGCGGAAGGCAGATCATAAGTTTCACATGACACTCTGTGAATCCTCGGGCAGCCGGGTGTTAGCTCAAGCACTTGATCCGCTGATTCGTAAGGTACTGCTAATAACTGCAGGCTCTCGCTATGGCCGCGTCAGTGGCTCCTTCGAGGAACACAAGGAAATACTGGCTGCTTTGCGTCAACGCAACTTGGATCAAGTTATAAAGCGTCTTAAGGCGCATTTAAGCACATCACTTAGGTTAAATCTTGAGATGTGGGAGCGCCGATAAAAGGCTGTAGCGGCAGGCTTTGAAGATTTTCAGGGATCCAAAAAATCATTTATTTTGACCGCGTGTAAGCGCAAAGCGACCTCGCGCGCGTCACGTTTATCTTGGAAGATAATGGCATGCTTGCCGAATTATCATTCCAATAGAACGTTTTGCATATAAGGTCTTCACCTTATTGTTTAGGCTTCCTGTCCTTTATAGCATGCGGTGATTGAACCTGAAGAGGAACCAACTGGTAACATGGTTTGGCCGTGTGTCGGAGAAATCGTTCCTGACTGACCAAACGAACGGCCAACACAACAGCATCAATTCCCGTTCCATTTCCCCAGAAGTTGCCGTAATTTTTTATGTGCAAAATTGATTTCACTTATCCACTCTCCCCGATGCAGCAAGGCATGATGTTTCATAGCCTGTATGCACCGCGCTCAGGAGTAAACATTCAGCAGGTCATCGGCACGTTGCATCACGACCTTGATGTAACCGCATTCAAACAGGCGTGGGATAAAGTAGTGCAGCACCATTCCATATTGCGCGCGTCATTTCGTTGGGAGGGACTGGATGAGCCGGTGCAGGAAGTGCGCGAGCAGGTGGAACTCCCTTTCGAACTGCAGGATTGGAGTCAACTGTCTGGGCCAGAATGTGAAGAGAAGTTGGATGCCTATTTGAAAACAGACCGGCGACGCGGATTCGTGTTGGCCGATGCACCGCTGATGCGGGTGGCAGTATGTATAGAAAATGAAACACGGCATCGCTTCGTGTGGACGTTTCATCACGCGGTGATGGACGGACGATCCTTTGGAACGCTCATCAACGAGGTGTTTGCGCAGTACGAAGCGATTCAGAAAAAGCAAGATCTGCAATTAGCGGCTCCTCGTGAGTTTCGTGAATATATTTCATGGTTAAAAGAACAGAATTTTTCAAAGACCGAACCGTTTTGGCGCGAACGCCTGAAGGGATTCAAGACTCCAACACCTTTGACGGTGGACAAGCCTAAATCGGAGAAGCTGGACGAATCCGAATATGGAGAAGAATCCATTCGACTTTCCGAAGAAGAAACAGCAGCCGTTGAGGCCTTTGCGCGTACGCATAAAGTCGGTTTGAGCACGATGGTGCAGGGTGCTTGGGGTTTGCTGTTGAGCCAGTATAGCGGGGAAGAAGACGTGGTATTTGGGGTTACACGCTCCGGCAGACGGTCAAGCATTGAAGGCGCAGAAGAGATGGCGGGTATTTTCATCAATACGCTGCCGGTGCGAGTAAAAGTTGCACCGGGAAAAAGTGTAACTGCCTGGTTAAAAGAACTTCGCGCCGAACAGAACGCATTGCGTGATCATGAGCATACTCCGTTGCTTGAAATACAAAAGTGGAGCGAAGTGCCCGCCGGAACACAATTATTTGAAAGCATCATTGTTTTTGATCGTGCGACTCTGAACGCAGAATTGCAGGCACAAGGCGGAGCATGGAAAAACCGGCATTTTCATGTCATTGACCAGACGAATTTCCCGGTGACCTTGTTTGGGTTTGCTGAAAAAGAATTGCTGCTAAAAATCGAGTTTGACCGGCAACGCTTTGAGGCACCCGTTATCCGGCGAATGCTGGGACATGTCAAAACCTTGATTGAAGGAATGGCAGCTAATCCGGAAAAATTGCTTTCCACTCTTCCGCTGCTGACGACGGGAGAGCGGCATCAGTTATTGACGGAATGGAACCAGACCCAGACTGATTACCCGCGGAACCGTTGCATCCATGAATTATTTGAAGCGCAAGTCGCGCGAACGCCGGATGCCGTAGCGGTGGTCTTTGAGGATGAAAAACTGACGTATCATGAGTTGGATCAACGTGCCGAAGGACTGGCCCGCCATCTACGAAATTTTGGCGTCGGCCCGGAGGTGCTGGCAGGGATTTGTGTTGAGCGGTCTTTGGAAATGGTGATTGGCTTGCTGGGCATTCTGAAGGCGGGTGGTGCCTACGTGCCCTTGGACCCAGCTTATCCACAGGAACGCATCGCTCACATGATTGCAGACTCTAAGATGCCTGTATTGGTCACACAGGAGCATTTGGTATCAGGTTTACCGGAGCATGGTGCGCGAGTGGTTTGCGTGGATGCGCTGGATGCACAAGTAGTAGAAAGTGCATCGGTAAATGCAAAGGCGGTTACATCAGATAATCTGGCGTATGTAATTTATACTTCCGGTTCCACGGGTAAGCCAAAGGGAGTGATGCTGATGCATCGCAACGTGGTGAATTTCTTTGCCGGGATGGACAAGATCCTTGGCACAACGCCTGGAACCTGGCTGGCGGTGACCAGCATCTCATTCGATATTTCCGTTCTCGAATTGTTTTGGACGCTTACTCGCGGATACAAAGTAGTGATTCAAGGCAGCGAGGATAAAACTCACACAGTGGTTGAGCCTCAAAATCAAGTGACAGATAGGAAAATTGATTTCAGCCTGTTTTATTTTTCCGGCGATGCGAACCAGACTCCGGATGATAAGTATCGGCTATTGCTCGAAGGGGCCAAGTTTGCCGATCAAAATGGCTTGGCTGCAGTCTGGACTCCCGAGCGGCACTTTCACGAATTTGGCGGGCTTTATCCGAATCCATCTGTCACCAGCGCAGCGATTGCCGCCGTAACCCAACGCATTCAAATCAGGGCAGGGAGTGTAGTTTTGCCGTTGCACGATCCCATTCGCGTGGCCGAGGAATGGGCCATGGTGGATAATTTATCCAAGGGCCGCGTCGGTCTTTCTTTTGCGTCGGGTTGGCATTCCAACGATTTCGTTTTTGCACCGGAGAATTACGCGAACCGCAAGAACCTGATGTTTGAGCAAATCGAAACCGTGCTAAAACTGTGGCGCGGTGAGTCGATTCAATGTCCCGGTGGAGATGGGAAAATGGTGAGCGTAAAAGTGCTGCCACGTCCAGTGCGGTCGAATGTTCCGGTATGGATTACGGCATCGGGAAGCCCCGACACATTTCGAATAGCTGGCGAGATGGGTGCCAATATTTTGACCAACCTGCTCGGGCAAAAGGTGGAAGAGGTAGCGGAGAAGATTGAGATTTACCGGAAGGCCTGGCGTGAGCATGGACATGGGCCGGGAGAAGGACATGTCACCTTGATGCTGCATACTTTCGTGGAGCGCGACATGAAAACCGTGCGCGAAAAAGTGCGCGAACCGTTCACGGAGTATCTGAAGACCTCGGTGGACTTGATTAAAAAAGCTTCATCGGCCTGGTCTTTTGCCGCGTTTAACAAGCCAGGTGCAGCGGGTGCAAATACAGGAGACAAGGTCGATTTCAAGAATCTCAGCCCGGAAGACATGCAAGCGCTTTTGGATCACGCATTCGAGCGATACTTTGAAACCAGCGGTCTTTTTGGAACACCGGATAGTTGCCTCAAAATGGTGAATCAACTGAAGCGCATCGGCGTGGATGAAGTGGCGTGCCTGGTTGATTTCGGCGTGGATGCCGATTCAGTGCTGACCAGTTTGCGATATTTAAAGGAGTTGAACCTAAATAGCAATCGCATCAACCAGACAAATCATGCTGGTTATTCGATTCCACAACAAGCGAAGCGTCACAATGTAACGCATTTCCAATGCACGCCTTCGTTGGCGCGGATGCTGGTGTCGGACCCACAGGGAGCTGCGGCATTGGGCATGCTTCAAGAAGTATTGGTCGGCGGCGAAGCGCTTCCGCCTTCGTTGGCGGAGCAATTAACCAAGGTCATCGCCGGGCGCATTCACAATATGTATGGCCCCACAGAAACCGCGATCTGGTCCACCACCCAGCTTATAACCAAAGGTGGAGACATCCCCATCGGCCGACCGCTGGCGAACACGGAAATTTATATCCTTAACAAATATGGCCAGCCATCGCCGATAGGATTGCCGGGAGAATTGTTGATTGGCGGGGAAGGGGTTGCGCGCGGTTATCTGAATCGGCCGGAACTGACCAACGAGAAATTTATATCGCATCCCTTCCGCACTGAATCGGGCGCCCGGCTTTATCGAACGGGCGATCTCGTGCGTTATCGCGCTGATGGAATTATTGAATTCCTGGGTCGGATAGATCATCAAGTCAAGCTGCGCGGTCACCGGATTGAGTTGGGCGAAATTGAAACAGCATTGGCAAAGCATCCCTTGGTGAAGGAAAGCGTTGTGGTGGCGGTGAATGATGAGAAAACCGGAGACAAACGCCTGGTTGCCTATGTGGTGCCTAAAAATAAGCCGACGGGCGAAACGCAAACCACTACGGCCGATGACAATCATGCAGAGAGATTGAAGCAATGGCAGATGATTTGGGATGGAACGTATGAGGAGACGAAGAACAATGCGGAGCCCGCATTCAACATCGCGGGATGGAAAAGCAGCTACACCGGGGAAATGATTCCTGAGACTGAGATGCGCGAGTGGGTGGAATCTACCGTCGAACGTATACTTGCGACTCAACCAGAGCGGGTCCTGGAAATTGGTTGCGGAACCGGTCTGCTATTATTCCGCGTTGCTCCGCATGTCCGTCATTATTGTGGCGTGGATTTTTCAGAAGGAGCCTTGAGATACCTGCGGCAAGAACTGTTGAAGCACGAATTGTCGCAGGTAACTCTCATGCGCAAAGCGGCGGATGATTTAAAAGAAATTCCCCCTGCATCATTCGATACGGTGGTGATCAATTCGGTGATTCAATATTTTCCGAACATTGAATATTTGATGCGCGTGTTGAAAGGAGCCGCAGAAGCAGTATCACCCGGAGGCAGGATTTTTATCGGCGATGTAAGAAGCCTCGCATTGTTGGAAGCGTTCCACGCTTCCGTAGAAATGCATCAGGCAATCGGGGAAGTCACTCGCACGCAATTTAAACAGCGCGTGCAGGCTCGCTTGAGCAAGGAAGAGGAGTTGTTGATTGATCCGGCTTTCTTCCAAACGCTCAAAGAGTATGTACCGCAAATCGGCCGGGTTGAAATTCGTCTCAAGGACGGACGCTTCCATAATGAAATTACCCGATTCCGTTATGATGTGATTTTGCACGTCGGTGAAGAGGTCGCCAGAGAGACGGAAGTGGAATGGGTGGACTGGTCCAAGCGCGCGCTGACGCCTCCAGAAATACGGCAGTTGCTGGCAACTCCGGAACTGGAAGCTTTGGGTGTTGCCCAAGTCCCGAATGCCCGGCTGCAAACTGAAAGCCGGCTGCTACAATGGTTGGAAAGCCAAGAGGTCCCGGAAACAATCGGCGAACTGAGGGAC
>JAQGPC010000107.1 GCA_028293285.1 Pedosphaera sp. | reverse complement strand
ATTACTGGATAAAGCTCAAGACGCAATTTGCCTCAATGACCTGGCGCACCAAATTCTTTACTGGAACAAAAGTGCCGAGCGCCTCTATGGCTGGAGCGCAAGCGAGGCGCTTGGAAAAAATGCCAATGACTTGCTCTTTCACGGTGACTTAACCGGTTCAGGGGAAGCCTTTAAGAGCCTGATCCGAATGGGGGAATGGCACGGGGATTTGCGTCAGGTCACAAAAACAGGCAGAAAGATCATCGTGGAAAGCCGGTGGACGCTGATGCGCGATGATCGTGGGGAGTCCAAATCCGTTTTGATAATCAATACCGATGTGACTGAGAAGAAGCAGTTGGAAATGCAGTTCCTGCGCACCCAGCGCGTGGAGAGCATCGGGGCACTTGCCGGAGGCATAGCCCACGACCTGAATAACGCTTTGGCACCCGTTTTAATAGGCACTGATCTGTTGCGCGAGACACTGGCCGGAAGACCGGAGGAACAGCTCCTGGATACGATGAAGGCTAGTATCGGGCGCGGAGCTGATATGATTAGACAAATCCTTTCCTTCTCTCGCGGAGTAGAGGGCCAACATGTGCCACTCCAATTAAAACCTCTGGTGACCGAACTGGTGAATTTTGCGAAGGAAACTTTTCCCCGATCCATCACCGTTCTCACGGAAATTGCGGACGGACTGCACACCGTGGTTGGCAATAGCACCCAATTGCACCAGGTGTTGTTAAACCTGTGCGTGAATGGCCGTGATGCCATGCCCCAAGGGGGATCGCTTATCATAGGAGTAAAAAATATTACCCTGGATGCCACGTGTCTGCCTAAAGACCGCAGCTTAATGCCCGGCGCTTACGTGTTAATAAAGGTTTCCGACACGGGCCATGGGATTGCGCCAGAACTGTTGGCTAAAATTTTTGAACCCTTTTTTACGACGAAGGAGTTGGGCCAAGGCACCGGCCTTGGACTTTCCACGGTCATGGGTATTGTAAAAACACATAATGGGTTTCTGGAGGTTTCGAGCCAGGTTGGAAGCGGAACGACTTTTGAGGTCTACCTGCCAGCCAAAATCACGCGGGAGACCTTGGCACCCAGAGGTAACAAGCCAATAGTGCCCATGGGTCAGGGCGAGGAACTCCTGGTAGTTGATGATGAGATTGCCCTTTTGGAATTAACCAAATTGACGCTGGAGTCCTATAATTATCGAGTCCTCGCCGCCACCGGGGGAGCGGAAGCACTAACCTTCTACCAGCAGAATCGGGGGAGTATAAAGGCTGTGCTCACGGATATGATGATGCCCGGCATGAATGGCGCAGAGTTGATGCAAGCATTGCGAAGAATGGATAGCTCAGTAAAAATCCTGGGGATGAGTGGCCATGCCTCCGAACTCGTTCTGAAGCTGGCCGGATACCAGGAGGCGAATGTATTTCTGAAAAAACCCTTCACAACCGAAGAATTGCTTAAAACCATTCGGCGCGTGATCGAAACCGATTAAGAAAGTTTTCGGTCTGAAATTTATTCAGGGTTTGAGCGGAACAAGACAAACGGCGCGACCACCTTGTTGTGCGGCCAATAGCCCAACGGCAACCTTCAAAGATGGCTTATTCTTGTGAGGTGGTGAGACGCGGCACGTTAACGTTCATGGGTTGAAGACTTCAAGCGAAGCGCCCTCTCAAGTACCCGACCCAACCCTGGAATATCGGAAGGGTAACGACGAAGAGTTTGAAGTTAATTTGTCAAGGGGCGTTAATACCGCTTATTTGATGAGGTAATCATTCATTTCACCGGAGGCTCGGCGGACCAACCCACTATTTGCCCATTGGGCAATTTTACCATATTGGCTGCGTGTGCCTGAACAACGTCGGACGGACTTGAGCCATCGAGATAAACAACTGTGGTTTGTCGTTCTTTAATGATGACCGGCACCACAACCCGCCCTGAATGCGCCGATCGAGCACTGACTTTGTAAGACCCCGGCGTCAATGGCAACCGTATGGGACCTTCATCAAATCGATCTATGTGATTTTGGACTTCCTTATTCAACTTTCCGTCATCTGAAGTGATGGTGTATCTACTGTGGTGGTCAGTCGAGGACGGGTAGTCATTAAATAGCGACCAGGCGGAATATACCATCAGAAACCCTTCATTAGAGGATTTGATTTCTTCTCGCGGTGCGGGTCCCACCGGCAGTACCGCCATGGGCACTTGATGGAATGAACAGGCTGACAAAAGCGCCAATGCGGCGGGAACAAACCAACGGTTGAAATATTTCATAATCGTTATGCCTCTACACAGTTTTCAAGTCGAAGTACCAGTTTCGACTTTGAAGTAATTGAGCATCGGTCCATTAAGCTCTCCTGAATGCCGCATTAAAATCCGTTCAGAATCCTTACCAAGAGGCTTTGGAGCAGCCTCATCAATGAATGAAAGCCGTCCCAGTCAGTCGAAGCTATATTGGCATTCTGAATGGATTTTAATGAACCTTTAAGCGGCTCTTAATGAATGGATAGTCAACTACAACACTGTGAGATATGCGTATTTTATTGATTGAGGATGAAAAGAAAGTAGCTGAGTTTGTCGCCCGTGGTTTACGAGCTGAGCGCTTTGCCGTGGATATTTCCAATAACGGGCAGAGCGGCTGGGAAATGGCGAGTGCTTATAATTACGATCTGCTAATCCTTGACTTGATGCTGCCAGGACTGGGCGGCACAGAAGTTCTTAAGCGCATCCGACGCCAGAAATCCCAGGTGCCTGTCCTGGTCCTGACGGCGCGGGACGGCACTTCTGAAAAAGTTGAGAATTTTGAAGCAGGGGCCGACGACTACCTGACCAAGCCATTTGCCTTTGCGGAATTGCTCGTGCGTGTCAAGGCGTTGCTGCGTCGCGGAACAACGGATCGGTCGAGCGTACTGCGGGTGGGTGACCTGGAAGTTGATCGCTTGGCGCAGCAGGTTCGGCGTGCCGGTAAACGAATCGAACTTACCTCCAAGGAATACAGCCTTCTGGAATATCTCGTTGCCAACGCTGGACGAGTATTGTCGCGCACAATGATTATTGAACACGTTTGGGATGAAAGTTTTGAGGGATTGACCAATATTGTGGATGTCTATGTTCGGCATCTCCGCAGCAAGGTGGACGTATTGCATCCCTGCAAGCTGATCCGCACGGTGCGAGGCGTTGGTTACAGCGTCAGCGACGAACCTGAGACATGAATACTCGTTCCATCCGCTTTCGCCTGGTGATTTGGTATGCTGGCTTGTTGATGGCCGTCTTCGTCCTTTTGGGAATACTCATGTATGGAGGCTTAAAATTATATTTGGAACAGAGTTTGAGCCGGGCGCAAATCAGCCGTGCACACCAGATCGCAGGAACGTTGCTGGCTAACATCGGAAAGACAGGAGAGGCGTATGTCGTAAATGAAATCAACGCCTGGTTTGCTCCCGAAACCAACGACCGGTTTATTCGCATTACTACCGAAGGTTCCAGCGTTCTATACGCTTCAAGCAGTCCCAGAGACATGAGTTTTGATGCCAGTCATGTGCCGTTGTACCGGGAACCGAAGAAGGAAGGTTCTTGGCGGAGACAAAAGCTGCCCGACAATAAGGAACTGCTAATTGCTTCCACCCCCTACCAGACAACCGGTGGCAAACGCTACCTGGTGGAAGTGGGCGCTTCGCTAGAACCGATTCATGATGTACTACACCGCTTGATCGTGCTTCTGGTTGTGGGCTTGGCCGTAATGATGCTGGTAGCTACCAGCGGTGGTTCTTTCCTGGTCCAAAGAGCATTGGCACCCGTGGATAGAATTTCCCGCAGTGCGGAGCAGATCAGCTTGCACAATCTCAAGGACCGGTTGCCAATCGCCAAAACCGGTGATGAGTTGGAACGGCTTTCCATTTCTTTGAATCATATGATTGCTCGTTTGGAGGATGCTTTTCAACACAACCGTCGTTTCATTGCAGATGCTTCCCATGAATTGCGCACTCCCCTGACGATTATGCGGGGAGAACTTGAATCCATAGTGGAAGGGGCTTATTTCGCTTCGGAGGTTCAAGTTACAGCGGCAAGCATTCTCGAAGAAGTGGAACGCCTGACCCGCATCGTGGAAGGATTGTTTGCCATCTCGCGGCTGGACGCGGGGGAAGCCCAAAAGGAAATGGTCCGGTTTGATCTGGCCAAGTTGGCAACGAGCACTGCCGAACAAATGTGTCTACTGGCCGAGGATAAGGATATTTCCATCTCCTGTAATGCGCCAGCAGATGTAATGGTGCAGGGAGATCGTCCCCGTCTAAAACAGGTGATCGTGAACCTGCTGGATAATGCCATCAAATACACTCCCGCTGGAGGGAAGATTAAAATGTCGATTCTCGCCTGTGATGATGAGGCCATCCTGGAAGTGGAAGACAATGGCATCGGCATTCCAACCGAAGCCCATCCGCGCATCTTTGAACGCTTCTTTCGCGTGGATCAAGCTCGCTCGCGTGAAATGGGAGGGGCGGGTCTTGGACTTTCAATCGTCAAATCAATTTGTACTGCCCATGGAGGCCACGTTGGCTTTCAAAGCACGGAGGGTAAAGGCAGCCGATTCAAAGTAGAACTGCCTCTATCACGCGCAAATAACAACAAACAAGAATCAACCGATGGAAACTGATAATCGCAGCGAGAGCACCACTTTGCACTCTGGGTGGGGCAGGAAATTTCTTGGCTTCTTGAACTGGAAAGCGCTGTTGTTTTTATGCGTGGTTGTATTCGGCTTGATTGCTCTGCAATCGTTGCGCGGTAACACCCACCCTGCCTTGGAGGTGGCGAATCTGGTCACGGTGGCTGTGGCGAAGGTGACCCGCGAAAACCTTGCTGAAACACAAACTTTTCAAGCTGAGTTCCGCCCATATCAGGAGATTGATCTTCATGCAAAAGTCGCTGGCTTTGTGCAAAGCATCAGTGTGGATATTGGCGACAAAGTTCAACAAGGCGAAGTCCTGGCCACTTTGGAGATTCCTGAACTACAGGAAGACTTGGAGAAGGCTACGGCTGTGGAACGCCGCAATGAAGAGGAAATCAAACTAGCCGCTGCCGCCCATGACGATGCGCACCTCGCATTCACCCGCATTTCAAATATCAACAAAGCCAAGCCTCATCTGATTGCGCAGCAGGAATTGGACACAGCGCAAGCGCGTGATCGCACGACCGAAGCTGCCCTGGCCGCAGCCCGACAGGGAGCGCAAGTTTCTCAAGCGGAGGTCAAAAAATTAAAAGCCATGCTTGGTTACTGCAAAATTACCGCTCCCTTTTCCGGCGTCATTACCCGTAGATTTGCCGACGAGGGTGCCCTGATCCAGGGCGGGGTTTCTCCCAGCACGCAGGCGATGCCCCTGGTGCGCCTCTCCCAAAATGACCGGCTCCGATTGATCTTTCCGGTGTCTGTTTCATACGTCTCGCGCATCGCGATTGGCGAACCGGTCGAAATCGCAATCCAGGCTTCCGGCAAAACGATTTCCGGCACAATCTGCCGTGCCACGAAAAAAGTGGATACCGCCACCAGAACAATGGAAGTGGAAGTGGATGTTCCCAATGCCGATCTTTCACTCATTCCGGGAATCTACGCTTCAGTCGCACTAAAACTCGACCATCGGGAAAAGGTTTTGACGGTGCCAACCGAAGCCCTCTCCCGCCAAAAGGCGACCACTGTTTATGTATTGACCCAGCAAAATGAAGTTGAAGAGCGGCCCGTTACTCTAGGACTGGAAACGCCCGACAAGGTGGAAATCGTTGCCGGTCTTCACGAAAACGATCTCGTGATTATCGGCACCCGCGCACAGGTCAAATCCGGCCAGAAGGTGACTCCAAAACTTATGGAGATGGGGAAGGCTGAATGAAACGATCAAATTCATTTTTTCGCCAGATGGCAAAGACGGCTTGCCAAACAATCTCTGTGTCGAACCCGCTCCTTAATAAAAAAGGTTCCCTTGGGACATGGTTGATTGAAATTCCACGCATTGCTCCCAAGGAGCTAAAGTGTGATGACCGCTCGCTGGATCACTTTTTCCCCGACTTTATAATCGACTTTTCTTGATGTTTTATGAATGCACCCCTGACCGTGGATCAACAGGAAGCACTTCGACGCCTGGACACTTGTTCCGTGGCAAATGCGATTGATACTTTTTATCTACGTCTCCGCAATGAAGGTTTTACCGACTCAAGTATTCACTGTCTGTTCCCACGCCTCGCGCCAATGCTGGGTTATGCCGTAACCGTTAAGATTCGTTGTTCGAGTCCACCACCTGACAATCACGCTTATCAGGATCGTACTGACTGGTGGAATTTTATTCTGACCGTGCCCAAGCCACGCGTGGTTGTCATTGAAGACGTGGATAAGCATCCCGGAACTGGCGCTTTTTTGGGAGAAGTCCATTCCAGCATTTTACTGGCGTTTGGATGTGTCGGCGCTGTCACCAATGGGGCCGTCCGCGATCTTCCGGCGGTCGAGGCTCTGGGATTCCATTTCTTCGCCGAAAGCGTGGGCGTATCGCACGCGTACTCGCACATCGTGGAAATTGGGGGAGACGTGGTCGTTGGCGGCTTGAAGATAAAGTCGGGCGATCTTCTTCATGGAGATCGACATGGGATAATTTCCGTGCCCCAGGAAATTGCAGGGCAAGTTCCCTCCGTCGCAGCAGGACTTCAGGAACAGGAAAGAAAGCTGATTGCGCTCTGCCGCTCGCCTGATTTTACGCTGGAAAAACTACGCGACGCGGTGAAAGCCAATCCCTAGCCAGCATCCAGGAATACCATGACTAAATTCGCTCTTCGTTATCCCTATCTTATTATCGTCATCTGCCTGATTACGTGCGTCGTAGGTATTACGAGCCTGGTTCGGATGCCGGTGGATTTGTTTCCTCCGATCAACATACCCGTGGTCGTTGTAGCCACCTTCTTCTCCGGCATGCCACCAGAACAAATCGAGAATGACATCACGGGCCGGTTTGAGCGGTTCTTCACATTGGGGAGCGGCATCGATCATATTGAATCGCGCTCCCTTCCTGGCGTAAGTCTTATCAAAGTCTATTTCCAACCCGGCAGCAATCCCGACACCGCCGTAAGTTCCATCGCCAACCTCGCCTCGGCCAATCTGCGCCGTCTTCCCCCCGGAACTCTTCCACCCGTTGTTCTCAAGTTCGATGCCTCCAGTCTGCCAGTGTGTTTAATTACCCTGAAAGGAGAGGGCTTGAATGAAACCAAACTGCGCGACCTTGGACAGTACAGCGTAAGAAATCAGGTGGCTAATGTCAGCGGCGCGTCCGTGCCTCAACCGTTCGGTGGTCGTTATCGGCAAATCATGGTTTATGTGGACCCACTAAAACTGGAGGCGCATCAGCTAAGTGTTATGGATGTGGTTCGGGCGGTCAACGACTCCAATCTGATCCTTCCGGCTGGAGATGTGAGGATCGGCCCGTTTGACTACAATATTTATGCGAACAGCCAATTACGGGATATCAATGACATCAATCATCTGCCACTTAAAACAGTGGGAGGAGCTTCAGTCATGGTCGCCGATGTTGGACTGGCCAAGGATGCGTCACAGATTCAAAATAATATCGTGCGAGTGGACGGCCAGCGGTCAGTTTACTTGCCAGTACTGAAACAAGGGGGTGATGCCAATACCATAGCCGTTGTCGATGGTATTAAAGGTGCCGTTGCCCATCTCGCGGATGTCCCAAAGGAATTAGTTACCAAGGTGGTCTTCGATCAATCTGTTTTTGTTAAAAACGCCATCGAAAATCTGCTCCACGAAGGAGCCATCGGATTGATTCTCACGGGTGCAATGATCCTGGTATTTTTGGCCAGCACGCGAGCGACTATTGCTGTGTTCCTGTCGATTCCCCTCTCCACTCTGGCCACGTTTATCGCTCTTTCGTTGGGGGGCGGCACTATCAATTCAATGATTCTCGGTGGCTTGGCTTTGGTTTTCTCGCGGTTGATTGATAACTCAGTGGTCGTCCTGGAAAACATCTTTCGCCATTTGGAGTTGGGCGAGACTCCTCAAGTAGCAGCGGAAAAAGGGGGAAAGGAGGTGGCTCTGCCGGTCCTCGCCGCGACTCTGACGACCGCTGTTGTCTTTTTTCCTGTGACTTTTCTTTACGGAGTGAGCCGGTTTCTTTTTTCTGCCCTGGCTCTGTCCGTCGTCCTGGCGCTTTTTGCCTCGTATTTTGTGGCGTTGACTGTTGTGCCACTGTTCTGTGCCAAGTTTATCAAGAACACTCACGGACACGAAACCACTTCTGGAAAAAAATCCTTCAGCCAACGTTTCAATGGCTGGTTTAATACCAAATTTGGAGCCATGCTTGATCGTTATGCGCTTTTGTTGACACGGTCTTTGAATCGACCGTGGGCCACCATAATCTCAATCACCGGTGTTTTTGTCGTAAGCCTTGCGTTGTTTCATTTTATTGGAATCTCCTATTTTCCCCGGACGGACCCCGGACAATTTGTTATCAATTTAAAGGCACCCACCGGCACACGTTTGGAGAACACCGATGCGCTTGTTCAAAAGGTAGAAGACATTATTCATCAAGTCGTCGAGGCTGATGACCTGGGAGTGGTCGTAGCAAATCTTGGTGTCACTCCCGGCTTCTCTTCGATTTATACCAGCAACTCCGGTCAGCATACCGCCTTTGTTCAAGCGAGCTTGCGAGAAGGACATCGCATCGGCAGTTACGAATATATGGATCGGGTCAGGCGTCGCCTCAAAACCGAATTACCCCAGGTAGATGCCTATATTCAGTCCGGTGGGTTGGTTGATGCCATTCTGAATCTTGGCTTGCCTGCACCGATTGATATTCAGGTAAGCGGCTCCAACCTTGAAGCCGCGCATGAAACGGCAGTTGAAATCGCCAAAAAACTTAGAGGCGCAAAGGGCGTAAGTGATATTTTAGTGCCTCAGGACATGGATTATCCAGCCATCCAACTGGACATCGACCGTGCCCGTTCCAGCGAACTGGGACTGACTTCCAAAGAGGTGGTCGGCAATGTTATTACCGCACTCACGTCAGACGCAATGATCGCCCCCAGCTACTGGGTCGACCCGCGCACGGGTAATGACTATCTGCTGACTGTCCAATACGCGGAGAACGAGGTTAAAACCTTGACGGCACTTCAGGCCATCCCAATCCGCTCCCCTGGACAGACTCGTTCTACACGACTGGATGCCGTGAGCCGGATAAAGCATATTCACGCTCCCACCGAAGTTGATCATTACCAGTTGCGGCGCATCATAGATGTTTATGTGTCACCTTCCAGCGAGGACTTGGGGAAATTAATGACCGCTGTAAATAAGATCGTCGCTGAAACACCTTTACCTGAAGGCGTGCGCATCAACTTGCGCGGGATGGTGCAAGGGATGAACTCGTCCTTTCGCAGTTTCGGTTTGGGCCTGATTTTGTCTGTGGTGCTGGTTTATCTGATCCTCGTGGCACAATTCAAATCCTTTCGTGATCCATTCCTGATTCTCCTCGCCATTCCCACGGGTCTAACCGGAGTTTTAATCACGCTGGTGCTGACGGGAACGACGCTAAATGTGATGTCACTCATGGGTGTAGTGATGATGGTCGGGATTGTTGTGTCCAATAGCATCCTGATCGTGGAATTCACCCACCGCCTGCGGGAGGATGGCAAGCCTCTGCGCGAAGCGATTGCTCTGGCCTGCCGGGTGCGTTTGCGTCCCGTGCTGATGACTTCATTGGCGACCCTCATTGGGTTGATTCCGATGGCTGCGAAGTTGGGGACAGGTTCGGAAGCGTATGCTCCGCTGGCTCGCGCCATCATTGGTGGCCTCAGCCTGTCCGTGGTTTTCACCATGTTCATTGTTCCCGCAGCCTACCTGCTCGTTTATCGCAATCAGACCGGCGAAAACAAATCGGCCTCTCAACCTGCGCCAAAAGACGTTTCCGTATGACTAGAAAATCTTTATTAATTGCAGGGTTGTTAAGCTTCAGTCTCGTGGCTTTTGCAGGAGAAGACTTGAAATCGCTTTCACTCAAGGAAGCCCAGGAAATTGCGATCAAAAACCACCCCAGAATCACAGCCGCCGAACTGAAAGCCCTGGCCTCAAAACAAGTTGTCAGAGAGGTGCGCTCCGGATTTTTTCCAACCGTTACCGCCAATGTAACAGCGGTCGGCACGACCGAAGACAATACTCGCATCGCGGCAGGTGGATTGAATAATCCGCTTATCCTGAATCGAAATGCCGAAGGAATAAATGTCACCCAACTTATAACCGACTTCGGGCGCACCGCCAATTTGGTGGCAAGTTCAAAACTCCATGCTCGCGCAGAAGAAGAAAGTTCCCTGGCTACCCGCGCCCAGATCATGTTTCAAGTTGATGCAGCCTATTTTAATGCGTTGCAGGCCCAATCCGTTTTGCAGGTGGCCAGGCAAACAGTGGAGACGCGACGATTGCTTTTCGACCTGGTCAATGAAATGGCGACCAACAATTTGAAGTCTGGTTTGGATGTTAGTTTTGCAAAAGTTAGCCTTGAAGAAGGCAATCTTTTATTGTCCAAGGCAAACAATGAACTCCAATCGGCCTTTGCAAATCTTTCCATTCTTTTAGGCCACCGCGAGCAACAAAACTTTCAATTGATTGAAGAATCAATCGTGCCCAACCCAAAGGTTGATACCTCCCTTTTAGTAGAGGAGGCGTTGAGGAATCGTCCCGAATTGGCTCGACTGCGATTTGAGACAGAGGCAGCAGGCAAGCAAGTTAAAGCCGAAAAGGCTTTGCATTATCCTACCATCAGCGCCATCGGCAGCGCCGGAATTATTCCAATCCACGATCCGCAGCTAAAGGGCGACTACGCCGCTGCCGGGGTAAATCTTAGCATTCCTATATTTGACGGCATGCTCTTTTCGGCAAGAGAGAAGGAGGCGCGACTCAAGGCAAAAGCAATCGAAGAAAACCTTCGAGACGAGGAAAACAACGTCATCCGTGAT
The DNA here is from genome assembly GCA_028293285.1 of Pedosphaera sp. Classification (GTDB taxonomy): domain Bacteria; phylum Verrucomicrobiota; class Verrucomicrobiia; order Limisphaerales; family Pedosphaeraceae; genus Pedosphaera. The sequence goes on along the minus strand of JAQGPC010000107.1, from coordinate 2,243 downwards.
GTGCGGGTTGCAGGATTAAACCTAAATTTTGCGGGTGAGCGGGTGACCCTTACCGCAAAACTGCTGGAGAGCGCTGCTGAAGCGTTTGATCTGGCTCAGGCACGGTATAAGGTTGGCTCCAGTTCCATTGTTGAGCTTAGCCAGGCGCAACTCAGCAAGACCCAGGCGGAAATCGCGCAAGCGAACGCCAAGTTTGATTACCACCTGCAAAAGGCTATCTTGGATTATCAAACAGGCCAATTGCGGTAACGAAAGGTAACAAACTTTCCAGATTAATAGACATTTATGGCTGGTTTTTGATTATCATCTGATCGCGCAGCTAATGAAAAACCCAGTTCTTAGCTGTCATGAAAACGAATATTACGGAAATCAGGCATCGGAGGCACTGGTTCCGCGGCATCATCCGGCACATGACAAGCGACAAGAAAAGATCCACAAAAAGCCACCGGGAAGCGGACAATTTATTTCTCATGGAATTAGGAATAAGTTAATCGACGTTCATGCACCGTTCAATTGCTGGGGTGTGAGTTTGTTGAGTAATGGCTCGCCGCGAGCGAATCGGTCCGCGTTTGTCGAAAATATATCCCACAGCCGTTGTTTGAAATTTGGACTGAGGCTGGAGCCGGAAATATGCGGGGTGAAAATGACGTTTGGAAATTTCCAGAGCGGGTGCTCTGGTGGCATCGGGTATTGGTAATGCGTGTCAAGCGCGGCGCCTGCGATCCACTCTTCATGCAATGCCCGCAGCAATGCCTCCTGTTTGATGATGGGCCCGCGCGCGGGATTCAGCACGAACGCCCTACGCGGCAAAGCCTGCAATTCGCGTTCACCAATCAAACCTTCTGTGACCTTGGTAAGCGGCAGCGCCAGGACCAGAAAATCCAGGTCGCGTAGGAATTCCAGTTCTTCGCCTGCTTTGAAGATTCGATCGGGCATGACGCCTTCCGGGTCGCCGGTTCCAGGCACTGTGTAAATATTGCGGATCGGCTCGACGCCGTTTCGTGCCAGCACATGCACGCGCAAACCCATTTGACGTGCGAGTCGCGCCGTTTCACGTCCAATGCCGCCGTAGCCCCAAAGGCCGACGGTTGCGCCGCGCAACTCACGTTGAAAAGTCGCTGAGCGATCCCAAATTGCGGCGTCTTGATTGCGAATCATCTGCCGAACATCGCGGACGAGATTCACCATCATCGCCAGGTTCCATTCCGCAATGGGCACGTCAAAACAACCGCGGGCATTGGTGGCATGAACACCCCGGGCAGGCAAATCCAGACCAAACAGTTGTGTGTAGCCGACGGAGGCGATCTGAATCCATTTCAGGTTGCGCATCAGGGCGTGGTTGGTTGGCGGCAGCGTACAAAATAAAACGTCGGCGTCCTGAATGCTCTCTGGCTTCAACTCCCGGGCCCGTTCCTCCGGCGGTTCGATGCATTCGATTTGACAGTCGGTTCGTCTTCTTAATGCGGCCAACGTTGGCTCATGGGCGGCAACGTCGATGACAATTTTCATTTAATCTTTAAGAACTTTTCCGGGCACGCTGTTGAACTCGCCGCTGCCTGGTTTAAAGGGGTACCGTCGCTTGATTTCGTCCGTCAGCACGATGCCGAGGCCTGGTCGGTCAGGTGGAAACATATAGCCATCCTTCATTACAAGGCCACCATCGATCACTTCGGAGTGCAGACCGGCATAGTCAGGAGGAATTTCAAGGATTGCCGTGTTGGCAGCCGCGAAACCGCAATGCACGTTCTGCATGAGCGATCCGCCCGCGCCCCAGGCGTGGGTGGCGACTTTGCGACCGCGTTGCTGCAGCATCCCCGACACAAGGAGAAATTCGCTTAAGCCACCAGTAAACGAGGCATCCGGTTGGCCAATGTCGAAGCTGTCCTGCTCAACAAACACACGCCATTCGTAGGCAGCGGTAAGACATTCGCCGCCTGCTATGGGTGTGGAAGTTGCTTTGCAAAGTTCTGCATAGCCCCACGGATCGGTATAATGCAACGGCTCCTCAAGGAAAAACGGATTGTATGGTTCCAGTGCACGCGCGACGGCAGTAGCAACTTCCACCGACCAGGTGGTGACATGATTATTGCCCATGTGAGCATCCATCGCCAGCCATGCATCTTTGCCGGCGTGACAGCGCATGAAGGAAAATTTGTCCGCTTCAAAGTCTGCCGCTTCCTTTGCTTCTTTGGGCATGTACCACCCCTCCGAAGAAAGGCTGCCCGCACCAACTTTCAGTCCAC
>JAQGPC010000090.1 GCA_028293285.1 Pedosphaera sp. | reverse complement strand
GCAAAGTTGCCAAACCATGTTGAGGCAAACATCTGCCAAGTCAGAGAGCTCGCGCGTAATTTCAGTTACGTTCCCCAAACGGGCAAGATCGCGCGCGGCGATGCGCATCATTTCCCGTTGTTTTAGTAATCGAAGACGTTTGAATCCCGTCGCATAGCCGAGCGATTTCAGCAACGGAGACATCCATTCATTCACTTCGCGGCGCAGGCCTTGTTCGCGACGGGGGTGTTGTAACGACTCTGGAGTCAGAACTGAAATGGCGTCGGGATTTGCAATCAACCAATTACTAAGTGCTTGTGAACCGCTGAAGAGAGCGCAAAGGATTTGCGCCTGCTCTGCTGATGCGTTTTCCAAGAAGGTCTTTGCATTAGTAGCCGCAAGCAAATCAAAATAGTGACTCGCGCGTTGCGGGTCGGCACTTGATTTCAAAGCTTTGGCCCAAACTGGATTCTTCATCGCAAACAAATTACAACGGGATATTTTCCAGAACAACCTCCACCTTGGGACGTGCTGCTACAGGCTTCAACGGCGTGAAGAGACCACGCCAAAAACCAACGCCATAAAGAATGTGGGTGAGCATTATGAGCGGTATGGCGCAAAGACTTCGAATGATTCCTCCGTGGACGGACAAAGCTGCGGCTTGCAAAAGCAAGGCGATTACATAAATCGCCAGCGGAATCAGGGCGAGCTTGCCGAACAAAGGCGGAACAAGAAAGAGGAAGGGCAAGGCCAGTAAATAAACACAAAATAATGGAGGAACAAAATTTGGCGCCGAGCCGAGCGTGCTGTGCAGCCGGAATTGCTCCGCCCTGCCCCGTCCATAGTTTAACAACATTTTACAAAATGCCTTTAAGGTGTTTCGCGGACGGCGGTAAACGGTGAATTGTGGATCATAGATCAGCTTGCCATCCCGTTTTTGCAACTCGTCCATCAAGGCATTCTCTTCGTTGGGATAGAGCGCTTCATCGAAACCACCCAGTTCCAGCAGAGGCTCTTTGCGCGCGATAAGATTGCACAAAATGAGTTCCTTCTCGCTCGATTCCCGCACCTTGCCCACCGAAGCATAGCGAGCGTGACTGGAGAAGAATGCAAGAAAGCTTGCATGTACCAGCGCAAAGACCTGTTCCAACATCGGCGCATCGGGCGGACAGATATTAGGACCGCCGATCATTTTCACCTTGGGATCGGCAAAGGCACCAACTGCTTTTTTCAAATTTCCGGCGGGTGCAACCGAATCGTCGTCCAGAAAGTAAATGAGTTCTCCGCGCGCAGCGCGGATGGCGGTGTTGCGTTGAACTGAAGGTTGCTTGCCGCGTGCTACCAGGATTTCGAGTTTGTCCTTGGGGTAATCCAGCTCGCGACCAGCCGTAACCGCCTTGATGTCCGCCTGATTGGGGCGGGCAGCGATTATTACAGTTACGCTGGGAAGCGTTTGGTTCACGCAGGATAAGCTAAGGTTCAAAGGGTAAAGTTCAAGATTCAAAGTTGGGCTTCAAAAAACTCCGCCTTGTTACGGGCGTGTTGCCCAAATCGGAAAAGCTGCAAAAGGCGTTGATCAGGTTGTTTAAAGTCTTCAAGGCTTAAAAATCTTGCCGGTTTAACATTGCTGCGGTCGGGGATGACCGCGCTCCGGGGATTTGCGAGAAAGCTTTGGCTTTGAGGTGCGGAATCAGCTAAGTTAAACATGTGTCAGCCGGTTCGGTTGATTCCCAATTTTATGCATAATGTTACATCAGTTGAACTCACGCGCGATTGCGAGGCGGTGCAAATTCCTGCCGGCACGGCTGTCATATTACCGGCTGGCACCCCTGTAGATATCACCCAGACGTTGGGTGGCACTTATACGATTCATGCACAGGGCGGTTTGTATCGTGTTGCGACCAGGGATGCTGATGCGTTGGGTATTCAGGCTTCCTCCGAATCGCCAAAGACTGCGACTGCTGAAGGGCCGGTGGATGAAAAGCTGGTTTGGGAAACGTTGCGAACCTGTTACGACCCGGAAATCCCGGTCAACATTGTTGACCTCGGCTTGGTTTATGACATGCACATCGAGCCTACGCCCAGTGGGAACAGCTTGATTTCGGTAAAAATGACCCTTACGGCACCCGGTTGTGGCATGGGTGGAGTCATTGCCGGCGATGCGCAGCAGAAAATTTTAACGCTGCCTGGCGTGGAAGAAGCGGTCGTCGAAATCGTTTGGGACCCGCCCTGGCATCAATCAATGATTACAGAACAAGGCCGGAAGATTCTGGGGCTGGAATAGGCCGACAATTTGTTTTGACAAACCGGCAATGTCCCAATAAGTTTTCGCCGCAATTTGGATGGGGTCGTAGCTCAGTTGGTAGAGCACCACAATGGCATTGTGGGGGTCGCAGGTTCGAGACCTGTCGGCTCCACCATATATTGCAACCAAGGAAGTGAAATTCTTCAAAGCCAGATTTCCTTCGTGCTCGCCAGCCAGTTTATTACGCGTATGTTAAGGTCATGAAATTGCGACAAGGCCAGATTTGGAAGCTCGATGAACAATATATCCGCATTGTTGTTCTCGAAAGGCTGGCTGTGGAATATAAAACTACGAAGAGCCTGTTGACCCGAGAAGGAACGCATCATCATGCCACCAAGAAAGAATTTTGTTCCCTTATAAAAAAGGCAACACTGGTTCCTCCCGCCCCGAATTTAAGCCTTTAACAGTTCGCAAAGATCGATCATCAGATTTCGCCATACTCAATGGCAACCTTCGCAGGCTTTGTGGACTGAACTGCTTGGAAGGCAGCATTGCCCTTCATAAAGGAATCGAAATCTTCCACTCCTTCCGGGGAGTAGCACCATTCGTTGCCGGATTCGAGGGCATCCGATGCCGCGGAAGGTTGAAAGTAAAATTTGAGCGAGAGTTGGCTCATGCCGTCGTCGCCTTCCGAGTCTGCTTGAATGAACTGGCGGGTAATGCCGCATTGAAAGAGCCGCCCTTTGTCGGCATCGTAAGTTCCCCATTCGTAGAGGAGCATGTCTCCGTCCTCTTCCAGTGGACAATCTTCAGCGCGGACCTGCTGATAGAAATCCATCATGAACTGAATCCCTTCCGCCAAGGTGAGCGCCTCCACCTTTTTCCCGGATTTTAGAATTCGTTTCTCAAGTTCCTTGCGGGCTAGTTTTGGTTTCATAGGAAAATCGTTGAAATTTATCCATGAGCTTCAAATCTTAAAGACATCGTTTACGACGGACAGGAAACTATTTTCGCGCGAGGAAATTTTTCCGTCACTGGTCGTCAGGTCATTAAGAACGTCCATCACTATTTTCTGCTGCTCTCGGGATGTAAAACTTTGCGCGAGCTTCCCGGCGCAGGCGCGCGCGCCATCGATCGACTCGGAGTGTTGCCGGACGCGGTTAACGGAAGCATCGAATTCACGATTGCGGTCATAGTCCGTGTCCAAATCCATCGCCACCAAAAGTTCTTGCACGTGGGCGGTCTCGGCAGAAGCCAGGCTGCCATCCATGTACATCGCAAGGACCAGCAAATCAAGAAGGGCCTGGCGCTGTTCCTTTGTGAAATCGGTGACATTTATCATCCATCTGGTGATACTAAAAACAGGCTGCAATATCTAGACTATTTCATTGGAATTACTGAACCCAATTGTGCTGATACAGTCATGGTTAACCAGATACGACCTTAAGAGAGTGAGTGCGTGTGTTCGACAAATGCCTTACGCAAATTTCGGGAATGTTTAAGGCCGAGGCGTTCGTTGGCATTTCGCAAGGCTTCGAACATGGGCGCATAAAGCTTGCGATGAAGGGTCTTTTGTTCTTCCGACAAGTCCCATAAACCCATGGGAGTCCATTGTTCGCGCGCATGCCATTCGGGCATGCCGAGAATGGGATACAGGCAAACGCCACGCAAGGGTACGCCCTCGTCCAGTAAGGTTTCAGCTTCATTCGCCACATAGTCAACCCAGCTTGAACGCATGTCATCAACATGGGTGGTTTCGGTGATTAAAACATCTCCACCGTATCTTTCCCAGGTGCGGCGGACCAGCGAACTGAGCGGGCAAAGTCGGGGATCATCGTGAGCCAGTGGATGTTCGTCTTTTCCCAATTCCCATTGGTTCGTCCAGTAATAATTGATGCCGACGATGTCGAGATGATTGCGGCTTCCCCCGAGTTCGGGCATGAGTAAGCCACCAAGCATGTCGAAGGATTCAAAGACTGCGACCTGGTTGAAATGGCCGGTTTCGGCATGCAACTCCGGGCCATCCTTGGGAGGGACTACATGGCATATCGGATCGACGTTAACAATGCGTGCATCAGGAATTACAGCGCGAATGGCATTGATTCCCTGGATGCCTGCGCGGGCCAGAATAATTTTCAAGTCCCATGATCTTCCCGTGCAATGAGGCGCGAACCGCCCCACTTCTCCCGCCGCCCAAGACAGAAAAGAAGGTTCATTAACCGGAGTGAAATAATACGGCCCTGCTTGATGTGATTGGATGAACCGGGCAGTTGCGTAACAATAATCTGCGAATCGCTTTATAAAATCTTCGGAAAAAATGTCAATGTCATCCGGATAACCGTAATGAAAAAGATCCCAGATTACTTCAATGTTATTATTCTGGCTCGCTTTCAGGAAAGGCATTACTGAACTGAAATCGTAATGACCACGGCTATCAACACAGGGCCAGCGAACGCCCTCGCGTGCGGCACAGATACCCACTTCGCGAAGCCGCCGATAATCCTCCTCCGCGAATCTGTCGTGTTGTGTGGCAGCGATTTGATCGATCCATTCGCCATGGGCATTGTAGCCAGTGGCGCATTCAAAGCCGGCAAAGAAAAAACTTCGAAACATAGATTAGACTCCCTCCTTTTCCAGTTCCAAATTTCCGACCATTTCACAGCCGCCTGCCACCAATTCGCGATATGTGTCCACTAACGGCGTGTGGATGCGGCGCAAGTTAGCCGCTGGATCGGGATCAAGATCCCACAATCCCATTTGTTTGATATAATAAGCGGCGGGGTGACTTCCCTGACGGTAAGCCCAAGTTACTATTCCGAGCATTGGCCACCAAGTGTAGCCAACCATGGGAATACCTCGTGACCGTGTCCGTTTGACAGATTCCACGGATGAATCGAGCCAGGCGCGGCGTCGCTTTATCGAGCCCATAGATGCTGTTTCACTAATGAATAATGGGCTTTGATATCGTTGCCAGTAAAGCTCGCCCAGACGTTCGACGATTTCGCCGGAACTGTAGGGCATCCGAATTCTCACACCCTGCGGTGATGAATAAAGTATTTTGCGCGAATACATGGGATATAAATTAATCCCGATCAGTGGCAGATCGATCGCATGCTCCTTGAACCACACCAGACTCTCGTCGCGAACCCCCTGCTTTAGCAACCACTCATATAAGGGATGTCCGGGCACAATTCGGCCACTGATCAAATCAAGCGCGAGAAAGACGATTTCCTGTCTTCGCCGGACTTCATCTTCCAGCGCTGGTTCGGCGGTTTCGTAAAGATCAGTCGCATCGACATGAACTGGAACTATTTCGGAATCCACGGCCTGCAATGCTTCCACGGTGAGCACGATGCCCCGACAAATGCCGAGCATGAGTTGAACGAAACCTTTCCAACCTCGTTTATAAGGCGGCCACCAGCCTAATTTTCCACAATACCAAGCGGTGATACGCGGTTCATTTAAAGGAGTATAGGCGTGGATTCGCCCCTTGAATCGTTCGGCCAATCGCGAGGCGTATTCGGCCATGTGCTGAGGAAAATCCGGATTGAGAAAGGCGCCTTCTATCCATGCGGGAACTCCGTAGTGGACCAAGTCAACGACCGGGTCGATTCCGGATTCGAGAAGATATTCGAGGGAACGATCTGTCCAACTCCAATCCCATTTTCCTTGAGCAGGACTGATGCGGTACCAAGGCGTTCCATAACGGACTACCTTGACGCCTAATTCCTTGAGTAAGTTGATGTCCTGTTTCCAGTAATGATAATGACCGGTTAGTTCATATTCATCCAGAATGCGTCCCGTCTCCGGCCAAGGATCAGTAATAAAAGTATCTTCGATTCCAGCCGACCACAAAAAAGCCGTTGGATCCGTCAATTGTGAAAGGCTGGATCGAGTCAGTGCCATGCATCCTACTTCGTCGAGACCAAATTACCGATGCATGGAAGATAACTCCCTACTTCTGAGGATGAAACGTAGGGATTACCCTACTCGCAAGCTTAACACTCTAAACGACATGAATCACAATGTGACTTCAATCTCCGCCAACGCTGTGAGTGAATTCAATTTGGCTGAAGTTGGGACGCATTGACCAAAAAGCTTTTTTTCCGCACTCTCTTTGTATGGCGAATTCGTTTGGTCAATTGTTCCGGATTACTACCTGGGGTGAATCTCATGGTGGCGGGGTTGGCGTAGTCGTGGATGGTTGTCCGCCGAGGTTAAAGCTTACTGAGGCAGACATACAACCGGACCTGGATAGACGTCGTCCGGGACAATCAAAAATTGTCACTCCACGAAAAGAATCAGACACAGTCCAGATACTTTCTGGAACGTTTGAAGGCAAGACGCTTGGTACCCCCATCAGCATGTGGGTAAAAAATGAAGATGCGCGTTCAGAGGCTTATTCTGAGATGGCCACGAAATTCCGCCCGTCGCACGCAGATTATACCTACTCCGCCAAATATGGCATCCGCAACTGGCAGGGCGGCGGTCGGACCAGTGCACGGGAAACCATTGGACGCGTGGCGGCTGGCGCCATCGCCAAAAAGATTTTACGTGAGCGTTACGGGGTTGAAGTTCTGGCTTATGTCAAACAGGTGCAGCGGCTTATCGCGGAAGTTGATCCTGAAACCGTAAAGATGAAGGACATTGAAGCCAACATTGTCCGGTGTCCGAATCCTGCTGCTGCCGAGAAAATGATCCGGCTCATCGAAAAAACGCGCAAAGCGGGTGATAGTGTCGGGGGCATTGTAGAAGGTATTGCTCGCGGAGTGCCGGTGGGATGGGGCGAGCCGGTCTTTGACCGACTGGAAGCAGATCTGGCAAAGGCAATGTTAAGTCTACCAGCGTCGAAAGGCTTTGATATTGGATCAGGTTTTGGCGGCATTTTATTGACCGGCATGCAACACAATGATCTTTTTCGCATGAAGGGCGGGAAAGTTCGTACCGTTACAAATCGATCAGGGGGAATCCAAGGCGGCATCTCCAATGGAGAGAACATTTACTTTCGTGTTGCATTCAAGCCGGTGGCTACGGTCATGCACGAACAGGAAACGGTAGACACGGAATTGCGTAATACTACGCTTAAGGGGCGCGGGAGACATGATCCGTGTGTGTTGCCGCGCGCGGTGCCGATGGTTGAAGCCATGACGGCGCTGGTCTTGGTAGATCATGCACTGCGACACAAAGCGCAGTGCGAATAAGACTTTCTCAGTGCAGGTATTTGGCGGCCCACCAGGTTACGAAATGGTATCCGCCAAAAAGCCAGAGCGTTGCGGCCATGGCGATGTAAGGGCCGTAGGGCAAACGGCTGGACCAAGCTTGTTTTTTGGAAATGATCAAAAAGATTCCGACCAATGATCCCAAGAAAGAACTTACCACGAGTGAAAAAATTACGGCTTGCCAGCCAAGGAATGCGCCAATGGCAGCCATGAATTTAACGTCGCCCAAGCCCATCGCTTCACGGGGTAGAACCAGCTTGTCGGTCATGACCTCAAGATAAGGGACGTCATCCGGGTTCAGTTCATCTTCGCCAATTTGCAACCTGGAGGGTGTCAGTCGCACCTCCACATTAGAATAACAACGATCACTGAGTTCGACCTTGCTGGCTTCCAGCCTGATAAAATCCGATTGGCGATAGAACAGTTCTTCGTAAAGAATTTCCTTGTCGGGAAGAACAACTGCCGTTTCCGTAAAGATAATTTTTGTTCCAGAACTTAGTTCAAGATTTTGCCGGCCAAATGCGAGTTTTCCTAATCGGAGGATGCCATAGATGAGTCCAGCCCCGACGATTGCTCCCCAAGCGCCTGCTTTCATGGATGAAGTTGGGGTGGTGGTCGCGTGCATGGCTGGAACAAAGAATGAGCAGAGTATGCCCACGACAATGCCGCCGATGGTGATTTCGTCTGGAATGATGAAATGCTCGAAATCGATGAAGGTAGCCGCAATGAGTCCCGCCAGAAAAATACAATAAACAAGCGCGAGGAAAACGGATTGATGCCCGAAAAAGAGCCAGCAGCTCAGAAAGATTATGCCGGTTAACAGTTCAACGAGGAAATACCGGATGGAGATAGGGGCGCGACAATTGGCACATTTGCCGCGCAGGTAAAGCCAGGTAAAAAGCGGGACATTGAGAAACCAGGGAATCGAATACTTGCAATGCGGGCAATGGGAGGGAGGCGAGACGATGCTTTCGCCAATGGGCATGCGATGAATGCAGACATTAAGAAAACTGCCGACCATGCAGCCGAAAACAAAAAAGACCACCGACCAAAAATGAAATGGCACCCGGGCCCAGGCATCAGCGTCAAACATGGCGTTATTTCCCATAAATATTTTTTACTAATGCTTCGCGCATGATTTGCACGGGCGCAGGTTGGCCCATCCAAATCTCAAGCGCCTTGGCGCCTTGATAAAGCAACATTCCCAGACCATTCGCCGTACGGCAACCGGCGGCTTGGGCGGCTTTTAGCAAAGGAGTTTCTGCCGGTCGATAAATCATGTCATAAACCGCAGAAGCTGATTTAAGCGAGAAGCTCTTTTCGTCCAAGGGCAAATCATCGCTGGCTTTCAATCCCAAGGAGGTGGCATTCAACAATAAATCCACGGAATCTTTTGGATAGCCTACAGTGACTTTGACTTGCGGTGATTGTTGGCGAATTTCGGAAGCGATGGCCTCGGCTTTGCTGTTGGTGCGATTTACCAAAAACAACTCGGAAACATTTTCGGCGGCGAGCTTGAGAGCGGCGACCCGCCCTGCCCCGCCCGCTCCGAGCAACAGAACTTTTGCACCCGGCAAGTTCACGTCTAGATCTTCGCGCAGGGAACGGATGATGGCATCAGCATCGGTATTGAAACCTTGCGCGCGGATTTCATCAGGAGTGGAATCCTGAAAATGATGCAGGGGTTGCCATGCTCCGGTGGCGTCCTGCGCTTCGAAACGGATGGTATTGACCGCGCCCCATTTGCGGGCTGATTCATCCAAGACATCTACCATTTCCATTGCCAGTAACTTATGCGGCACGGTGAGATTCAAACCGATTAACTTCATCGCCCTGGCACCGGCAATGGCATCGCGCAATTTATCGGGATGGACTTCATGCGCCAGATAACGCCAGTTCAAATTCAAAGCAGCGATTCCGGCATTCTGCATCGCGGGTGATGCGGAATGCCTGATCGGATGTCCCAGCACCGCGCAATAGCGCGTGGCGGCATTAATTGGCTGTTTGAAAGCTTCAAACACGCGCTGGTTATAAGCTCGGCGCGTTAAAGTTCAAAGCCCAAAGTCCAGGTCAACTTTCCAAACAAAAACGGCGTGAACCTTTGTTCACGCCGTGAAACTGCAATGTTTAACTGCCTATGCTCTACACATCATAGTAGAGGAAGAATTCATAGGGATGGGGGCGCAGGCGCAGGGCGTCATGCTCCTTGCGCTTGTGGCTGACCCACATTTCCAGGAAGTCCTTGGTGAACACGTCACCCTTGAGCAGGAACTCATGGTCCTTCTCGAGATGGTCCAGAGCTTCACCCAGGCTGCTGGGCACATTGGGCACCTTGGCCAGTTCCTCGGGCGGCAGCTCATAGATGTTCTTGTCCAACGGTTCACCGGGATCGATCTTGTTGATGACACCATCCAAGCCCGCCATGAGCAAGGCCGTGTAGGCCAGGTATGGATTGGCTGCCGGATCCGGTGGGCGATACTCGATGCGCTTGGCTTTCGGGCTCTCGCTGAAGGTCGGGATGCGAATGGCCGCACTGCGGTTGCGCGCACTGTAGGCCAGGTTCACGGGAGCTTCATACCCGGGCACCAAACGCTTGTAGCTGTTGGTGGTGGGATTACAGATGGCGCAAAGTGCCTTGGCATGCTTCAAGATGCCGCCAATGTAGTAGAGGGCCATCTGGGAGAGACCCGCATATTCCTTGCCCGCGAACAGGGGCTTGCCCTTGTTCCAGAGAGATTGATGGGTGTGCATCCCAGAACCATTGTCACCGAACAAAGGCTTGGGCATGAAGGTCACGGTCTTGCCATGTTTGCGAGCCACGTTTTTGATGATGTATTTGTAAAGCATCATCGTGTCGGCGGTCTTGACGAGCGTATCAAAGCGGAAATCGATTTCCGCCTGACCGGCAGTCGCCACTTCATGATGCTGGCGTTCGACCACAATCCCCAAGCTTTCCATGACGAGGCACATTTCGGTGCGGATATCCTGCTGGGTATCGGTGGGTGCTACGGGGAAGTAACCTTCCTTGTGGCGCACCTTGTAACCCAAGTTGGGCATTTCTTCCCGACCGCTGTTCCAGATGCCTTCTTCGCTATCCACACTGTAGAACGTGCCGTTACTCTTGGAATCATACTGCACGTTGTCGAAGATGAAGAACTCAGCTTCCGGACCAAACACCGCCGTGTCGGCAATCTTGGTGGAAATGAGATACTTCTCACCGCGTTGGGCGATGCCGCGCGGGTCACGGGTATAAGCTTCCTTGGTACCGGTTTCGGCAATGGTGCAGGTCAGGCTCAGGGTGGGCACCGCACAGAACGGGTCAATAAAGGCCGTCTTGGGATCGGGCA